>CAMNHM010000098.1 GCA_946539475.1 uncultured Prevotellaceae bacterium
AGACTTCCTCGAGGTATTCGATGTTGGAGTGATAGACAGTGACAAAGTAACGGGTATAGAAAGCGAGCTGCACAAAATAGCACACGACGCAACACACCAGCAACACCCAGCCCCAGCCGGACGAGGCGGCGAAGGCACTGGCCATGAGCACCGTGAGCACAACGATGGGGATGAGGTTCCAGAGGACGAGGCGGCGCATGTTTGTCTGCGGTGCCACGAACACCACGCTGGTAAACGTGAAGAGCAGTGCCTGCAGCCCTGCCACCACGAACCACACGAGCATCACGGGCATGCTGAGCGTCCAGCCCATCAGGGCCGACATGCCGTAGGCGGCACTCATCACCACGCTGGCCACCGCCGTGAACACCTTGGCCTTGCGAAAGGAGTGCCACTCGGGGGCCATGGGCACGCGCAGGAACAGCAGGTGCACGGCTGAACATATCAGCACGCCCGTCACGAAGGCACAGAGAATTTGATATGGGGTCATCATTGCAACTCCCTCACTAGTTCGCCTCCACTTCGCGGAAGCCGTTGTTAGTCCATACCAGCTTGTATTCGTCGTACACGAAGTCGTCGGCCTCCGTCCAATAGACGGCGGTCACTTCGATGTCCTTGCCCTCCTTGGGCAGGGTGATGAAGTTCGACTCGCGATGGCTGCGCAGCACTTTTTGCACGGCGTTGAAGACCGTGGTATCGGGCGTCATCAGCTGGGTCTGCGGGTCATAGTCGTAGAACAGCAGCAGTTTTGAGCACCGCTCACCCTCGTGTCCCACCTGCATGAGGACGCCCACCAGCTGGTGACCGTTGGGGCGCCGCCAGTAGCACACGTTTGTCATGTAGTCGAACTGTCCGCCCATGTCGCATTTCACGTAGCCGTGGCGCACGTCCTCATCCACATAGTAGTGTCGTTCCTCCCATTTCACCTCGCCGGGGTGCTGCAGGTAGTCGGCCATGCCAGTGTTGGGCTTGTACTGTGGGAACTGCCGGCAGAAGGCCATGGCCAGGTTGCGCACCTGCGCCTTGGGGTAGAGCACCTTCACCTTCAGCGGGTGGCTCTGCCACTGCTGTGCAATGCCGGTCAGCGGTGCCTCGGGGGGGAAGTAGTCGTCGGCAGCGGCATCGTCGTTCTGCCCCCTTGCCGTCAGTGCCAGCAACAGGACGGCCACCAGCAGGGCCATTCGTATGTTGATTCTTTCCATTCTAATTCAGTTTCTACAAGTAACGGATGATTTCCTGTGCAAAAGTACTTCTTTTCCGTGAGACGAGCAAATTTTCAGCACAGAAATATGTTGCACTACTTACACTTCTTGCACCATATCTTAGGAGTGAGAAAAGTCCGGACTGCAACTTTTCCAGCAAAGCAAGGCGTTTTAGTATAGCTGGAACAACCAATCTACCCGTGCTAAGTTCTTCTCCGCACTGGCCGTCCGCCTCATCGTGGAGTATCTGGGAGAGCCGTAGGCTGCAGAAAAATGCCAGAATGTTTGGCGTTATCAAGAATTATCACTACCTTTGCAGCGACAAGGTAAAAAGTCTACTGACGAGATGAGTACACAGAACATGCAACAGGCGCTTGCCGAGTACTTCAAGACACAGCCCGTCCTGAAGGCTTGGATCTTTGGCTCCTATGCCCGTGGCGAGGAGACACCCAGTAGCGATGTGGACATACTGGTTGTACTGGACCATTCGCAGCCTGTCGGACTGAAGTTCTTTGGCATGTATGAAGACTTGAAGGAGCTGCTTGGCCGCCCTGTCGACCTGGTTACTGAGCCGTCACTGGCTCCATTTGCGCGTCAGAGTGTGGAACGTGAGAGACAGCTGATTTATGAGAGAACTGCTTAGAGACCGCGAAAGGCTGGAACATATTCTAGCAGCCATCGACCGTGTGTTGCGCTACACCAAGGACAAAACACATGCCGATCTTGTTGCCGATGACATGATGTATTATGCTGTTGTGAAAAATATCGAGATCATGGGCGAAGCTGCCAACATGCTCACTCAAGAGTTCGTTGCAACTCATCCGGATACCCCATGGAAAATGGTGCGTGGTATGCGAAACTATATTGTTCATGAGTATTTTCAGATAGACAGCACTGTCGTGTGGGATGTCGTGTCAAACAATCTTCCAGAACTGCGCGAGCAAGTGATTCGCTACCTTACAGATACAAACTGGGAAACACGGGAAAAAAGCAATGATATAGCTGATGGCGCAAGATGCTGAAGGCGTCTTCGCTCTATAACCGAGGGTACGAACATAGCGAGCATGCCCCGGATATATAGCTCCGTAACGAAAGCACACTAACGGAGTTGGGCTTCTCAATGATGCTGTACCCATATCGCACCTTCCTATCTTTCGCACAGAAATATGTTGCACTACTTACACTTCTTGCACCATTCTTAGGAGTGTGAAGAGTCCGTACTGCAACTTTTCCTGCAAAACAAGGCGTTTTGGCATAGCTGGAACAAAGTGTTTGCGCCATGCGGAAAATGCAGGAACAACTTGTTCCAGATTTATCTTTCTGGTTGGAACAACTTGTTCCAGATTCGTTTTTTCTGTTGGAACAACTTGTTCCAGCTATTTTTTCGGTGCTGGAACAACCATTTCCGTCAATAAGAGACAAGCCGGAAGCTGATGCCTCCGGCTTGTCGCCTATAATTAATAATAATGTGTCAGAGCGTTTACTTCTTCTCCTCTACTGCCTCCTTGGGCTGCTTGCGGCTGAGGATGAGGTAGGCCGTAGGAGCAGCGATGAAGATTGACGAGAGAGTACCGAAGACGACACCCAGGATCATGGCGAAGGAGAACGGACGGATGCTGTCGCCACCAAGCACGAAGATGGTGAGCAGCACGATGAGCGTCGTCACCGACGTGTTGATCGTACGTGCCAGCGTCTGGTTGATAGAAGCGTTGAAGAGCTCCTTCTTGTCGCGCTTGGGATAGAGACCGAGGTTCTCACGGATACGGTCGAAGACCACCACCTTATCGTTGATGGAGTAACCGATCACGGTCAGGATGGCACCGATGAACGTCTGGTCGATCTCAAGCGACATGGGCACCCATCCCCAGAGCACTGAGAAGAAGCCGATGACGATGAGGGCGTCGAAGGCCAGGGCGACGATAGAGCCGACCGAGAAGGCGACGTTGCGGAAACGCAGCAGGATGTAGAGGAAGATGGCGATCAGAGCCAGCAGGACGCTGATGAAGGCGCCACGGGTAATGGTCTTAGCGATTGACGGACCCACCTTCGTAGCACTGACGATGGTGCCGATCTCGCTCTCGCCCTCAGTGACGGGTGCTTCCTTGAACTCCTCGAGACTAGCCTTGGTAATCATGCCGGCAGCGGTCAGCTTCTCGTAGATGATGTTCTCGGCCTGCTCGTCGACGGAGGGATCGTTAGACTCGTAGTTCCAGTTGGTAGAGATACGCACGGTGCGGCTACCCTCAAGGGCGATGACGCTGGTATTGGCGTTCTGTCCCTCGTTCGAGCCTACGGTGTTGACGAATGCTCCATTGAGTGCCTCACGGACTTCCTCGACGGGCACTTCCTTGTCGAGCACGACAACATAGTTGCGACCACCGGTGAAGTCGATACTGCGGCTCAGGCCACGCACAGCGAAGCTGATGCAGAAGAGGACGGCTGCAGCGATCCAGATAGTATAGGACTTCTTGAACTGGCCCATGATGTTGAACTTGGTGTTCTGCATCAGGTTCTTCGAGAAGTTGGTGGTGAAGGTGAGGTTCTGCCACTTCTCCTTATTCATCTGGCGATCGTAGATGAGACGGGTCATGAAGACGGCGGTGAAGAACGATATGCAGATACCGATGATCAGCGTGGTGGCGAAACCGCGGATAGGACCTGTACCGAAGACGTAGAGGATGATACCCGTGATGAGCGACGTGAGGTTGGAGTCGAAGATGGCCGAGAAGGCATTCGAGTAACCGGCGTTGATGGCCTCACGGATGTGGAGGCCCTTACGCATCTCTTCCTTGATACGCTCATAGATGAGCACGTTAGCATCGACGGCAGTACCCAGCGTGAGCACGATACCGGCGATACCCGGCATCGTCAGTGCTGCCTGGAAGGAGGCGAGGATACCCAACGTGAAGAACAGGTTGAGCAGCAGGGCCATGTTGGCCAGCATACCCGGGATGAAGTTGTAGAGCAGCACCATGACGCCCATCAGCAGGATGAAGGCGACGATGAACGAGATGATACCCTGCTGGATGGACTTTGCACCGAGCGACGGTCCTACCATTGTGCTGGAGAGGATACGCATCGGGGCGGGCATCTTACCAGAGTTGAGCGTGTTGGCGAGGTCCTTGGTGTCCTCAATGGTGAAGTTACCGGTGATCTGCGAATTACCGCCATTGATCTCGTCGTTCACGTTAGGAGCACTGTAGACGGCGTCGTCGAGGACGATGGCCACAGCTTTATTAATGTTCTCGCGCGTGAGACGTGCCCACTCGCGCGTACCTTCAGAGTTCATCTGCATCGACACGTCGGGCTTACCAAGCTGGTCGTAGCCGTCGCTGGCCGAGACGATCACGTCGCCCTCGAGGGGAGCACGACCTGAAGGATCGGAGACGCGGATGGCATACAGACGGAACTGCTCACCCTTCTCGCCCTGGTAGATGGGACCATCGCTCTTGGCAGCCCAGAGGAGCTTCAGGTCCTTACGGAGCATCTTCTTGGCAAGGTCGGACTGGATGATGCGATTGATGGCTGCCGTATCGTGAACACTGGCATGACCCACCATGGCATTGCCGTTGGGATAGAGGTTCAGACGGGGCAGACGATACTGTCCGTCATCGGCCTTCGTCTCCTTGCCGGCGAGCTGGGCAGCGAGGGCATTCTCGGGCTGGGCCTCAGCCTTCACAGAGTCGGTGGCGGTGCTGTCGGCCTGAGCCACTTCCTGCGTGGCAGCCGTAGCAGTGCTATCGACGACGGCAGTGCCATTCTGCTGTGCAGCATAGGCCTGCATCAGCGACTGGATCGAGCCAACGACCTCCTCAGCAGCGAAGGTCTCCCAGAACTCCAGGTTAGCACTGCTCTCGAGGAGCTTCAGGATACGGTTCTTATCTTTCACGCCAGGCAGCTCGACCATGATGCGCGACTGGCCTTCCAGGCGCTGGATGTTTGGCTGCACGACGCCGAACTTGTCGACACGGTTACGTACGACGTTCTCAGCATTCTCAATGGCCGAAGCCACCTCAGCCTTCAGGGCCTTGCGCACGTCGGCATTGCTCGACTGGCTGGTCACCTTCTCGCGGAGTGCCTGAGTGGCGAAGATCTCGCGAAGCTGACGGTTGCTGACATTCTTTTCCCACAGGTCGCAGAAGATATCGACGAAATCGCCCTGTGTCTCCTGCTCTTCCTTCTTGGCCATCTCGAGCATGTTGCGGTAGTCGGCATCCTGCTTGTGAGCAGCGAGCATGTCGACGATGTCGGGCACCGACACCTCCATGATGACGTTCAGACCGCCCTTCAGGTCAAGGCCAAGTCCCATTTCCATCTCACGGCACTCTTTCAGGTTCCACTGCCAGAGCCACACCTTGTTGGTCTCGACGGAATCCTGGAAGGCCTGTGCAGCTTCCTGGCCCTGCGTGGCTGCAATCTTAGCAATCTTCCCTTCGTAGTGACGGGTCACAAACGAGAAGGAAAGATAGAAGCAGCAGACCAGCACGAGCGCAACTGCAATAAACTTTACAATTCCTTTGTTTTGCATTTTGTTTGTTGAATATTGTGTTATTTAATTTGCGCAATTTGACCTGCAAATATAGTGATTTTTTTACACTAGGAAAAATTTTCGGCCATTTTTCGTCATTTTTTTAAGGATTCTCCACTATTTCGGGTCTTTCGGCATGACCTTTGTCAGTGATTTAAGCCTTTCGGCACTATACCTGAAAAAGGCAGGCGAAAAGGGTGAAAGACAGCCCTAAAGGGTTAGCGACGGCGCTTCGGTTTTCTGAATTCTTAACAACGCGCGCACTCCCTACGGGGCTTCCGGATTAAGGCGCTTGAGCCATCCGACGACGGGATAATGGTCGCTGGCCTCGATTTTGTCGTCGACATAGCAGCCATAGGGCATAAAGTGGCGAGAGCACATCAGCTGGTCGATACGGACGAAAAATCCTTTCTGCGAGAAAGAGAAGCCAAAGCCGTTGCCACTCTCTACGAAGCAGTCGAGGAGCCCGTCAGCGATGGTACGGCGGGTGTAGGAGACGGGGGTATCGTTGAAATCGCCACAGACGATGATGGGATAGCGGCTATGCTGCTCAATATATCTCCTGACAGCGTCTGCCTGCGGTGCCCGCTTCACCATGGCCGCGCTGAGCTTACCCAGCAGCATACGCGTCTCGGCCTGCGCCTCATGACTGTTCATGGTGCCTTGGATGATATCGGTATACCGCTGGCGGTCAGTCACTGAGAGATGAGTGCTCTCGAGGTGGTTGTTGACGACGATGACCGTGTCCTGGCCCACCTGCAGGTAGAAGGCTGCCGAGCCGTTGGCCAACGACTCGTAGGGGATGCGCTCCTTGCGGATGATGGGAAAACGGCTGTGAACGCCCAGCGCATTGATGAGCGGGCTGGAAGGCCGGTTGATGTGGATGGTGTCGTTATAAGGGAAGAGGCGGAGGAGGCTGTCCTTGGCCTTTCCGCTGAGGCTGACATCCTCCTGTAGGCAGACGATATCGGCCTGATGCTGCTGCAGATAGCCGAAGATGGCCAACTGCGGGTCTTGCTCATTCTTACGATGTCCATAGCAGGCCACATTGTAGGAGACGACCTTGATGCTTCCCTCTGGCGGCTCCTGGCTGAAGTGAAGGGGCATGTAGACCCGGATGGACGGATAGGCCAGGAGGAAGCCCAGCAGGGGCATCCACGCTTTGCGCCATTTCAGGAAGAGCCATACGACGAGCAACAGCACATTGAACAGGAGCACGAAGGGGAATGCCATCCCTGCACAGGCCAGCACAGGATGGTCGACAGGATTCAGGCGGTCGCTATAGGCCACCAGCACCAGCAGCACCTCCGTCGTCAGCGTGGCGCCCGTGAGGATGTAGAAGAGTATGTTCTTTACCTTCGAGAGCATGACCGTCGTTAACGTTCGCGACTGGCTTCAAACAGCCGCCGCTTCTCTTCCTTCGTAAGGCTGTCATAGCCGCTCTTGCGGATCTTGTCGAGTATTGCGTCGACCTCAGCCTGCCGTTGCTGTTTGCGAGCGTTATACTCCATGTCGTCTTCGCGGGTAGGCCCAAACCCCTCCTGACGGGCATTACTGCTCGTGGGGGGCGCCTGCGGCTTCCGGCGCTGCTCGAAGTTACGCTTCATGTTTTCGAAGTACTGGCGTCCGCTGCCGATATTCAGGCTGCCGGGATGGCGCCGCCAGTAGAGGATGAGCAGCAGTCCGAAGAGCATGCCACCCAGGTGGGCCACATGGGCCACATGGTCGCCTGCCGAGCTATAGGCGGCAAACAGCTCGATGGCAGCATAGATGCAGACGAACCACTTCGCCTTGATCGGGATGGGCAGCGGGAAGATGAAGATGCGCTCGTTGGGGAAGGTCATGCCGAAGGCCAGCAGGATGCCATAGACGGCACCCGATGCACCAATGGTGCCCCACGTGTTGAGATACTCGGCTACCGTCATCGTGATCACCCCATGACCGGTCTGTACGGGGATGACGCCGTTCATGCCCAGGGCCGCCAGCTCACCCGAGTACTCGACGTACTGCACCAGCTCCTGGCATAATCCTGCGCCGATGCCACAGACGAAATAGTAGACCAGGAATCGCTGTGCTCCCCAGACGCGCTCGATGACACATCCGAACATCCACAGAGCGAACATGTTGAAGAAGATGTGCCAGATGTCGGCATGCAGGAACTGATAGGTGATAAGCTGGTAGAGATGGAAATCGGGAGCCAGGAAGAAATGCAGGCTGCCCCAGTGCGTCAGGTCAAACTGACTCCGGAACACCATTGCTGCCAAAAAAACGACTATGTTGATGAGCAGCAAGTTCTTTGTAACGGTAGGTATGTTTCGAAACATCTTTTATTACGATTTTGCGCGCAAAATTACTAAAAATATCTGTTTTTCAGCACAAAAAAGCTCTAAAACAAACTATTTTTCATGAAAAAAGTGATTTTTTCCGATTTTTTGTTTGTTTTATGAAAACTTTCACCTATATTTGCATCGAAATATGAACAAACGAAGATAAAAACCTATTTATACACATCACATTTTAAACATTTACATTATGAACAAGACAGAATTAGTTGAGAAGATTGCAGCTGGTGCAGGCATCTCAAAGATGGATGCTAAGAAGGCGCTCGATGCAGCCGTGAATGCAGTGAAGGAAGCCCTTATCGCAGGTGACAAGGTGGCTCTGATTGGCTTCGGTACGTTCAGCGTGAACGAGCGTCCCGCTCGCGAGGGCATCAACCCCGCCACGAAGGAGAAGATCACCATCGCTGCCAAGAAGATTGCAAAGTTCAAGGCAGGCGCAGAGTTGGCTGAGAAGCTGGTCTAACAGCAAATACTGACAACAAACCAGAAAAAGGGTGTCACGATATCGTGACCCCTTTTTCTATTCCGCCTCGTCTTTCCATTGCCGATAGGGATTGGCGCGCAGGTGGGAGTTGTAATAACGGCGGTCGCCTGTCACCTCCTGTCCGACAAAGTCGGGCTTGAGGAACGGCTCGTCGGGAGCCCCCAGCTCTACCTCGGCCATGACGAGGCCGTCGTTATCGCCATGAAACTCGTCGACCTCGAAGACGTGCCGCCCACTGTCGACGAGATAGCGGGTCTTGTCGATGATGCCGGGCTCGCAGAGCCTCAGCAGCTGCTCGGCCTCCGTGGGGGCGATGGCCGTCTCAAACTCATAGCGGCTGAGGCCGCCGTCGAGCGACGGGCCTTTGATAGTGAGGAAAGCCTCGTCGTCGCGCAGACGCACCCTGACGGTACGGCCCTTGCCGCTACAGATGTAACCTTGGCGGATGTGGCTTGAGCAGCGGGCCTGCCGTTTGTAGGCATCGCCCTTGACAAGGAACTTCCGCTCGATTTCCATTCCACTCATCGACGGGCCATTAGAAGTTGCTGGCGACGAAGATGAGGTAGAAGATTGCCAGCACGATGAAAGCGCCGATAATCCACATCACCACTTTCTTGCCCGACTCTTCCTGTTTCTTTTCGTAAGCCCTCTGCTTGGCATTGAGCTTCTTCTCTTTTTCTTTCTTAGCCATAATAGTATCTGATTTTAAGTTTACGTTATTCTTCATCTAAAACCGGGAATTCCATCAGGAATGCCTTGATGAAGCCGTCGAGGTTGCCATTCATGACGCTGTCGACGTCGCGCGTCTCGTAGTTGGTGCGGTGATCCTTTACGCGTTTGTCGTCGAAGACGTAGCTGCGTATCTGACTGCCCCACTCTATCTTCTTCTTTCCGGCCTCGATTTTCGCCTGTGCCTCCAGACGCTTCTTCATCGCGCGGTCGTAGAGCTGGCTCTTCAGCAGCTTCAGTGCACGCTCCTTGTTCTTCGGCTGGTCGCGCGTCTCCGTGTTCTCGATCAGGATCTCCTCCTGCTCACCCGTATCTGGATCGGTGTACCAGTAGCGCAGGCGCACGCCCGACTCGACCTTGTTCACGTTCTGACCTCCGGCACCACTGCTGCGGAACGTGTCCCAGGAGAGCTTCGACGGGTCGACATACACCTCTATCGTATCGTCGACCAGGGGACTGACGAATACCGAAGCGAACGAGGTCATGCGCTTTCCCTGTGCGTTGAACGGACTGACACGCACCAGCCGGTGTACGCCGTTCTCGCTCTTCAGGTAGCCGTAGGCATACTCTCCCCCGGCGTTCTTCTGTCCTTCTATCTGCATGGTGACGCTCTTGATGCCAGCGTCGTCGCCTTCGAGCAGGCTGGCTATGGTCACCCGATATCCGTGCTGCTCGGCCCAGCGCATGTACATGCGCATGAGCATCTGAGCCCAGTCCTGGGCCTCGGTGCCTCCGGCTCCGCTGTTGATCTTCAGCACGCAGTCCATGGGGTCTTCCTTCTGCCGCAGCATGTTCATCAGCT
>CAMNHM010000099.1 GCA_946539475.1 uncultured Prevotellaceae bacterium
GGGGCAGTTCCATGAGATCATCGACGACGACATGGTGTCGATGTCGCCCGAGAACGCCATCCTCCACTTCCGCATCATCAGCGAGGAGGACAAGACGTGTGAGGTGTATCGCGGCGTGGAGACAGCTGCTCTCGACGGCTATGACAATGGGCAAGCGGTCTATACCTCAGGCAGCGTCACCATCCCCTCCAGCGTGCAGGGCTACACCGTGACGCGCATTGGCGACTACGCCTTCTACGACTGCAACACGCTGGAGGGCGTCAACCTGCCCGCCACCATCCGCGAGATTGGTTCGCAGACATTCTATATGTCAGGACTCAGGGGAAGTGTCATCGTATTGCCCGAGGGCTTTACAACGCTCGCCGACAATGCCTTCGCAAACAGCAATGTCGACAACATCATCATTCCCTCCACGCTGACAGCCATCAGCAACCAGTGTTTCTTGGGCTGTCCCATCCAATCGCTCGTCATCCCGACGACGGTGGAGAGCATCGGCACGCAGGCCTTCAACCAGCTGGGCAGCCAGAAAGTGATGGCGGTGACCGTCTTCCGCAGCGCACCGCTGACCGTCGATGCCGATTGCTTCACGCCCGCCAGCCAGGCCGTCCTCTACGTGCCGGCAGGCAGCAAGGCGGCCTACGCAGCAGCACCGGGCTGGAACAAATTCCCGAACATCGTAGAGATGGAAATGGGCGGCAAAGTGCTGGGCGATGCCGATGGTAACGGTCGCGTCACCATCGCCGACGTCACTACGGTTATCAATGTCCTTCTTGGCAAATAACCAAAAAATCAGATAAGCGGATGAAAACGAAAAGATTTTTTGCCCTCTGCGTGCTCATGCTCACCATGAGCATCGCAGCGATGGGCCGGGCGACGGAGAACTATCCGTCGGGGAACGTGAGCGTTGCACCTGTCAATGATTTTGATGAAGATCAATTACAACTGAGAGCTGGAATTCTTGCAGCGGTGAAGCAGCGGGACGGTATAAAGGAGTCCTGGACGCTCGCCCACAAAGGCGAGGGGTATGTTGAGGCATTGAATGACTTTTTCCCGCTGGGAATCGAGAATTTCTTTAATTCTTTGTCTGCCCCGATCGATACTCAAATCGATTACCTTTCCAGCAAGTCCGACGCTGCTCAAACTTCTGAAGAACTTGTAGAATGTCAACTTTACTTGCAGCAAATACAACTGGATCTTAACCGTTTAGAATCGCTGGTCAACAGCTTACAAGAAGGCCTGCAACTTAGGATTGATTTGGTGGATGCTTACCTTACCACAGTTTGGGATGAAGCTCCGGGAACATACGATAGCGGCTATTTGGATGAAGACGACCCGCTATATGTCGCTATGGTGAAAAGCAAGAAAGATGCCTGCCTGGACTTTATAGCTAATTTGAAGTCAATCCTTTATCATACGGTAGGGGATGAGGGACTCGCGGAGTTTGATTCCAACTCTGAGTTTACCACTGTGGATTCTGAAACGCAGCAGTATGTTGGTCCGTATCCCGCCTATCATCGTGCTGTAGAAGCCTACAAGCCGCTGGCTCAGAGAAAGCACCGGCACTATGAGGATCTGTCTTATATAGAAAGGTGGATTAGCAGCATGGAAACCTTACTCAGCACGACTGGAGATGAAAGCAACGAGTCGGTCAGGAATGGACTGAATCTGCTGAAGGAAAACCTCAACTTCGTTAAGCCACAGCTGCAAGCAGCCGACGATGAGGAGAAGCTGGAGATCGTAGGTGAGGGTGTCTACGCCCTCAGTCAACAATTTCAGGTTCTCAAGAATCAGGCAGAATCTATTGGGGGTGATCTCATCGCCTTTGCCGACAGCAATGTGAAGGCGATATGCCTGCAGTGGGATACTAACAATGATCATGAATTGAGCATGAGAGAGGCCAGCGAGGTGACTGCCGCTGCGCTCTGCAGCGCTTTCAACGGGAACGGTAATATCACTTCGTTCGACGAGCTGCAGTATTTCACTGGTATCACGAGCCTTCCCGATCTGGCATTTCAGGGCTGTTCGAGTCTGAAATCGGTAGTCCTGCCCGACGGCGTGACGACGATTGGCGGCGGTGCTTTTGCCTCCTGCTTCCGTCTGGAAAGCGTTACGGTGAGCACCAATCTTGATTTTATCAAAGGATATCCCGAAAATAATCCCTCCGTTGAAACCTTTATGTATTGCCCCACTGTGACCATCCGCATCAGGCCGACGGCAACGAAGACCACCTTTGGTGACTCGGGCGTTGCTCCGTTTACGAATCGGTTCAATCAGAATGTGGCAGTGGACGTGCTGCCCGGTGTGACAGCTATCGAAAGAGGAGCCTTCTCGTCGAGCCCGAGTATCTGGAAGGTCACGCTGCCCGGCACGGTGCAGACGATTGGCGATCATGCCTTCACTGGCAGCGCTGTACAGGAGGTGGTGCTCGCTGAAGGGCTGGAGAGTATTGGCCTGGGCGCCTTCCAGGGTTGTGATAATCTGCGGAGCATCGCCATTCCTTCTACGGTGACACGCATAGAGAATGGCGCATTCCAAGGCTGCACCAGCCTGACAGAGGCAAATATTCCCGATGGCGTGGAGTTTATAGGTGCCCAGCTGTTCAAGAGCAGCGGCCTGACAAAGATTACCATTCCCGCCAGCGTGACGAAGATATGGAATGAGGCTTTCGCCGAATGCGCGTCGCTGCGCGAGGTGACGCTCGAGCAGGACGATCCCACGAAGATTGAACTTGAGCTGAAGGATGGGTATGGCAACTTCATTGACGCGTTTCCGACACCTCATTCCGCGGAAGAGGGGATTGACGTATATGTGCCGTTCTGGGCTCTCGAGGCCTATCAGGCCCACGAGTATTGGAAAAACTTCAGACTCCAGGCTTCAGGCTTCTTTGCCGTCGACAACATGCTGTACTGGGTGCAACCAAATACGGCTGTCCCCTATGCCGTCCTCCAGTATCCTGTTGACAAGTCGCTGGCTGTGGGTGAGGTGAGCATCCCCGCAGAGATTACTATCCACGGGCATACCTTCCAGGTGACAACGATAGCCGGCCGCGCCTTTGAGGACTGCACAAGCTTGACGGATGTCGTGCTGACCACCGTGGTAGAGAGCGTTGGCCAAAACGCTTTCAGCGGCTTGGATGATCTCACCATCACCATCAATCCCTATGGCGACCAGACCATCGTCAAGCCCGGCATGTTCCAGAACTATGAAGCTACGAACTCCTCCTTCACGGTAGTCCTGGGTGAGGGCATCACTGAGGTGGGCAGCAATGCGTTTAACGCTTGTGGAGGAATGAAGTCCTTGTACCTCCCTGAAAGTCTGCAGAGCTTTGGCAGTTTTGCCTTCACCGGGGTACACCAGTTGGAGGATCTCTACGTGAAGTGGGAAACGCCCTTAGATGTTATTGGAAACGAGTATGATCCTATACAAAGTGGTAATCAGAAGATTCGCCTGCATGTGCCTATCGGTAGGTACAATGCCTATAATAATAATTCTTATTGGAACACGTATTTCGATATTGATGACGACAACGACCAGGTGGGCGACTTTGTCTATGCCGCTGTGGCGAATAAAGACCATGAGCTGATGGTACTTGCGTATGCAGGTCAGCCGACTGGCTCCAAGGTCGTGGCCTTTATCCCGGAAACCGTGGAGAAGAATGGCATTACCTATCGGGTGACGCAAGTCGGAGGGAATATCTTCGCGAATTTGAGTGTATACCCAGATGTGGACAATGTTTACCTCACGATTCCCGAGAGTGTGAACTACGTCTATGATGATGCATTCTCTTACTGTAAGAGCATTACGGTCGTCGTGAAATGGCAGGAGCCTCTCGGAGGTGTTCAACCGCAATTTGATGATATGGTTTGTCAGAGTCGTAAACTGCTGGTTCCCGTGGGTACGAGAGAGAAGTATGAGTCTAGTGACTGGGGCTCCTCGTTTATGATGATGGTCGAAGAGTACATCACCTTCGCCGACAGCAAGGTAGAGGAAATCTGCCTGGCAAACTGGGATGGAGTACAGCAGACTGGGCCTAAAGACGGTGTGTTGTCGAGAGACGAAGCCTCGAAGGTCACGGCCCTCCTGCAGGGCCAGGGCAATTTGTTCCCTTGGACACAGATTAAGTCCTTCGACGAGCTGAAGTATTTCAAAAATCTGGAAATTATCGGCAAGTATGCATTCTCTCATTGCTCCAAGCTGGAGCGCGTTACTATCCCACGTAAAGTGACCATCCTGGGAGTAAACGCCTTCTGGTTCTGCGAGTCGCTGAAGACCGTCACGGTGGAGTGGGAGAGTCCCATCACCGTCGACACCAACAGCATTGATGACCCGTTCCCCACGAAGACCGGCATTACGCTCATCGTGCCCACGGGCTCGAAAGCCGCCTATCAGGGAGATGCCTACTGGGGTCAGTTCTTCGTCGCCGAGGCCCTCGAAGGCGATGCCGATGGCGACGGCGAAGTGACGATAGCCGATGCCCAGGCCATCGTGGACTATCTCCTCGGGCGCGCACCAGCCAATTTCGTGCCTGGCAATGCCGATGCCAACGGCGACGGAGCGGTCACGATTGCCGATGCCGCGTTTGTTGTGAACAAGATAGTGACGTATTAATAATGTATAGTATGAAACAGCTAAGATATTTTCTGACCACCGTGATGGTCATCCTCGCCACTGCCTCGGGCAGGGCGCAGACAAGTTACGGCATTAGTATTGGTGGTATAGAAATTACCAGCGACAACTATCAGGACATCAACAACACAAATTTCCATTCCCTTAGTGAACAGGGAACGGTGACCTTCTACCCTGCCACCAGCACGCTGATGCTCGACGGGGTGATGATTGATGGTACGCTGGCCACCACATGTCCGGTGAACATAATGCTCATTGGCGAAGTCCGTGTCGAAGCGAGGTCCCTCAGCGCGTATGAGAGTGCCCTCTCGTTTGGCGCCGACTGCACCATCAGCGGGCCCGGCAGCCTGTACTGTATAGCCATGAGTGGCGAGGGCATCTATATTGCCGAAAACAGCACCCTCACCATCAAAGACTGCACGGTAAACGTTGAAGCCGGTGGGACAGATCCTGGGTATGGTGGCTCTGGCTATGACAATGGCACGGGCCACGCCATCAGGAGTGTAGAGAGTGCAACGGCAGGCGCCCTCGTAGTTGACCACGCCCAGCTGACGGCAAGTGGAATGAATGGCAGTATCCGCTATATCAAGTCGCTCACCATGAGTGGCTGCGAGTTGGCTGATGGAGCAGTGTTCGATCTGGGCTATGTTCAAGACAAGTATGGGTCGATAGCGACCTCGGTCGTCATCAACCTCATCCCCGAGCCCTATGCCGTGCTCGACGGGCAGGGCACGCTCACCTTCTATTACGACATGCTGAAGCACAAAAGGCAGGTGGGAATGGTGTACGACGTCGATCCGGCGGCCACGGAACACCAGGCATGGGAAAACAACACGAGCATCACTGCCGTCGACTTCGACGAGTCTTTTGCCAACTACGACGGGCTGACCTCGCTACATGGCTTCTTCTGCGCCTTGCGAAACCTGACGGAGATCAGGAACCTCGACCGCCTGGTGACGACGAATGTCACGGACATGGTGGCTGCGTTCTACTATTGCACATCGCTGACGGAGCTCGACCTCAGGGCATTCAACACGGCGAACGTTACCCGTATGAGCTGGATGTTCTATTGCTGCAGCAGCCTGAAGACCATCATCGTAGGCAGCGGCTGGGACACGACCAACGTAACGGGTGGCGAAGGCGACGGTGGCAAATTCATGTTCGGTAGCTGTGAAAACCTCGTGGGCAGTCAGGGTACGACCTACAATTCCGTTATGACCGACTGCACCTACGCCCGCATCGACCGCGCCGACACAGGGAACGCCCCCGGCTACCTCTCGGGAGTGCCCGAGGCGTATGTGGTATGGCTCGAAACCGAATGCACCTTCTACTACAACAGCAAGAAGGAATACTGGCAGTATCAGCAGCAGCTACAGCCGGGATTGACCGTCTACGACGCTAACGAGAGGGGATGGTACACTCAATTTCCTTCAAATACACCAATAACGAATCTTCCTTCAACTAAGATTACCAAACTGGTCATCGACGACAGCTTCGCCGGCTATCATGGCCTGACCGACCTGAGCTATTGTTTTGCTTTCTTCTATGAGCTTGAATCGATAGAGGGCCTGCAGAACCTGAATACCGAGAACGTGACGAACATGGAGGCAATGTTTTTCTTTAGCAGCAAGCTGAAGGAGCTCGACCTACGACATTTCGATACGTCGAAAGTAACGAACATGGACATGATGTTCACCTGGTGCAACGAGCTCAGCAAGATACGCTGCAACGACGACTGGAAACGGGATGGCGTTTCGGGTGATCGGATGTTCAATTCGTGTCCTAAGCTGACAGGCTCTATTCCTTATGACGAAAACAAGACAGGCATCGAGATGGCTAACCCCGTCACCGGCTATTTCACCGTCGACGGCCAGAAAGGTAACATGAACGGCGACGACGTGCTCGACTCTGAGGACGTGCTGTTCCTGAACGACCTCGTCCTCGGCATCATCACGCCTACCGCCGGACAGGTGGCACTGGGCGACATGAACTGCGACGGCGAGCTCACCGTCGCCGACGTCACGCTGCTGATCGATGTCGTCGTCAATCAGGCAGGAGGCGGACAATGAGCCCTGACAGGCAGTAAATAGCATCGCGGGGACAGGCCGTACGGCGGCGCTTGTCCCCGCGTCGTTTTTGCCGCGTGCGTCGTGGTCATCATGCGTAGCATTCAAAGCAAAGAGGAATGATGGTTGGGGATTATCTTGACATGCCTTTTGAGTTATTCTCAACAAATGCCCTCGCGAGAAGGGCGTTGTTGCAGCCTCACGGACGTTTGGGTGCAAACAAGTGAATTTTGAGGGTGGTTGTAAGTGGCTGACGATGAGTGTGTTGTGTGTTTCCGGCCGTTTTTTATGCTCCAAAAAGGGCCCGAAATGGACGTTTTGAGGCAGAAAACAGGGCTTCTTCGGCGACAATTTTTGGGAGAAAGATGTCTTCCAGAAGTGACGGTGGGGGTGAAAACTACCGACTTTCTGGTCGCCGGAAGCCGAGAAAGCCGCTGCTAGTATGCTGTTTTGGGGTCGTTAGTGGCGGAGTTTGGGGTCGTTAGTGCCGTAGTTTGGGGGCGCCAGTACGGCACTTTCGTGTCGTTCCACCGTATGTAACGAGGCCTCGCATCCGTTCGGACGGCCCTTCCGACGGCATCTGTCGTCGCCTTCCCCCGTATCGGGCGTCCGGAAGCCTGCCTTCGGCCCTTTTCCATCCTCCCGTTGCGGCTGTTGCGGGTCGGTGGGCCGCAATTCCGGCCGGCGTTTTCCAGATTGCTTTGTTCCGGAGACCTGTTTTCTGACCAATTATCTTTACGTCGGCCGTCCCTCTTTTGCTACATGCCACGCCCTCAGTGCCGCCTGCCGCGTACTCTGTACCGTCGTCCTCCGATGACTTTTGTGCGGCTTATTGCCCTGCCATTCCCTTTTCATCCCCCTCCACTTCCTTTCACTCCAACCTGAGAATGTTGATAATGTCAAAAAAAAGAAGCGGAAATATTTGGCAGAAACCAAATAAATGCTTACTTTTGCAGTGAATATTGAAAATGCTTATTTGTTAACACCATGAACAGGAAGATAATTCTTTTGCTATTCAGCATGTTCCTCTGCTGCACCGTCGTCTGTGCGCAGGAGGCGCTGAAGAGCAGCCTACAGCAGCAGGCAGAGTCGGAGGACGCGAAGGGTAGCGTTGCCTCGGCCCGCTATTTGTTTATCAAGGCATTCGACGACTATGCCGGCAGCGGGAAGATGGAGCAGGGCGTGGCGTGTGGTACGCGCGCCGTGGCCTTGTATTATAAGGAGAACTACTACCGCGAGGCCTTCGACCTGCTGCGGCGCATCGACCAGGCCATCACGTCGTCGACAGACCAGGGGCTGGATAAGTATGCCCTGCACTACCAGGTGACGAAGGAGCGCTTCCTGATGTACATGAAGCTGCGCAAGGGTGCCAGCGCTGCCGACCAGCTGCGTATCATGGAGAGCCACGCCAGCTCGTCGGGGCAGGAGAGCGTGAAGAACGACCTGCTCTATAATAAGGCGATCTACTACTATACGTTCGGACAGACGGAGCGTGGCAATGCCGTGTTCAAGGAGATGGCGGCCAAGCTGACGGCCAACGGCGACTACGCGAGGGTGGAGGAGGTCTACCAGACGCTGATCGACAACGGTCGCCGGAGCAACAATGCCAACATGCTGGCGCAGTCGTACAGCAGCTATATCGTGTGGAAAGACTCCGTGGCCGCCCTGCAGCATGCCCAGGAGGTGGACTCGCTGGGGCGGCAGATAGCAGCCCACGAGGCCACGATAGCCGACAAGGACAGCTCGCTGGGCACGCGCCGCCTGATCATCATCGGCCTCTGCATCCTGGCAGCGGCACTGGCAGCGGTGCTCGTGCTGGGCGGCATCATGCTGATGCGCTACATCATGCTCTCGCGGAAGCAGAAGAACCAGATACGTCAGGCCAATGAGAACAACGCCCTGAAGGCGATGTTCATCAGCAACATCTCTGCACAGCTGAACCCCTCGCTCGAGAAGCTCGACAGTCGCATACCCGAGGTGAAGGCGCTGCAGGACTTCTCTAGCCATATCCAGACACTGGCGGAGCTGGAGTGCCGGACGGACGAGCCGCTGGAGATGGAGGAGGTGCAGGTGGTGCCGTTCTGCCAACAGCTGCTCGACGAGATTCAGGGGAAAGTGAAGAAAGACGTGGAGCTGGCCGTGAAGGCTCCGAAGATGAGTGCTATTATTAATAAGGTGTACGTCACCCATATCCTGCGTCACCTGTTGGCGAACGCCGCTCTCTATACACCCGAAGGCGGGCATATCACGCTCGACTTCAAGAAGCGCAGCGCCCATACGCAGCAGTTCCTGGTGCTGAACACAGGCAGCACGATACCTGAGGAAAAGCATGAGGACATCTTCAAGCCTTTCCTGGAGATCAAAGATCTCTCGAAGGGCGACGGCCTGGGGCTGCCCATCTGTAAGGCGATGGCGCAGAAGATGGACGGCGACCTGAGCATCGACGGCTCGTTCACCCGTGGAACGCGTTTCGTGCTCGACCTTCATGTGTAGGGGACGGGGTGCGTCTTTCTTCGAGGTACGAGGTGCGAGGTACGAGGTGCGAGGTACGAGGTGCGAGAATACTCTGCGGGTAGAAAACTGCCAACAAGGTATTCTCGTATCTCGTACCTCGTACCTCGAAAAATAACAACGTACCTCTTACCTCGCACCTCGTACCTCGAAAAAATCGCCCTCTTACCTCTTGATAATTAGAAAAATAATCGCGGAAAAATTTGCGGGAATGGGAAAAAATTAGTACCTTTGCACCCGCAAAGTGTGTATTGCGCTGGCCTCGACGCTATCAATGCACTGAGAAAGAGCGGTTTAGCCTTCAATTGCGAAGAAGCAAGCCCAGCCTTTTTAAGTGCTTTTGTGTGTGTAGGAAAGTGAGATGGCACTTAAAAAGAAACAAAATATATCAACTTATTATTAAAAAGTAAAACTGAAATGCCAGGATTATTAGGAAAGAAAATCGGGATGATTTCCGTTTTCAGTGACGGCAAGAACGTGCCGTGCACAGTGATCGAAGCTGGTCCTTGCGTTGTGACAC
>CAMNHM010000100.1 GCA_946539475.1 uncultured Prevotellaceae bacterium
CCTTGATGAACGTGGCGACGTTCTTGTTGGAGATGACGGTGCACTCGTACTCCTTGACGCCGAGTATGGACTCGTCGACGTGGATCTTGAGGTCGCCCTTGACCTTGCACTGACAGCCCAGGCGCCAGTGGTTCTTGATCTCCTTACGGGTGAAATGGGACTTCTCTGAGTCGAGGATCTCTCCCCCACCCTCGAGCACCTGCACCTTGCACTGTCCGCAGCTGGCCTTTCCGCCGCATGCCGACGGCAGGAAGATGCCGTTCTGGTTGAGCGTTGCCATGAGGTTGTTGCCCTGTGGCACGTTGAGCACGCGGTCGCCGTTGACGGTGATATTGACATTGCCCGACGGCGAGAGATACTTACGTGCTACGAGTAGTACGACGACGATGGCGAGGATCGTCACGAGGAATACTAGGATGCTGTAAAGAATAAACTGTACCATATTGCGTGAGTCCTCCTTTATTTAGATGTTAAGACCCGAGAAGCACATCATGGCCATTGCCATGAGTCCTACGGTGATAAAGGTGATGCCGAGTCCCTGCAGAGGCTTGGGCACGTCGCAGTACTGCATCTTCTCGCGGATGGCTCCCAGCGAGACGATGGCCAGCGTCCACCCGATGCCCGAACCGAGCGCATAGACCATAGCGTCCCAGACGCTGGTGATGGCCTGCGTGTTGGAGGGATCGAGTAGTATGCGCTGCTGCATGAAGAGCGATGCTCCCATGATGGCGCAGTTGACGGCGATGAGTGGCAGGAAGATGCCCAGTGCGGCATAGAGCGACGGTGAATATTTCTCGACGACCATCTCCACGAGCTGCACGATGCCGGCAATGACGGCGATGAAGAGTATGAACGACAGGTAGCTCAGGTCGACGCCCTGGATGAGGCAGTCGGGGCCCAGCACCTTTGTCTGCAGCAGATAGTCGACGGGGACGGTGACGAAGAGCACGAACGTCACGGCCATACCCAGCCCGAGCGATGTCTTCACGGTCTTCGACACTGCCAGATAGGAGCACATGCCGAGGAAGAAGGCGAAAATCATGTTGTCGACGAAGATCGACCTGAAAAATAGACTTATTGCGTGTTCCATAACTTATTTCTCCTTATAAAAGTATGCACGATGTACCCAAATCACAATACCTACGAGGATGAGGGCCATAGCGGGCATGGTCATCATACCATTGTTGAGGTAGCCGGCTTCGTAGGCTCCGTCGGGAATGATCTGGAAGCCCAGGAGTGAGCCGCGCCCTAAGAATTCGCGGACTGCTCCCACGATGACCAGGATCATGGCGTAGCCCAGGCCGTTGCCTATTCCGTCGAGGAACGAGGGCCACGGCTTGTTCTGCATGGCGAACGCCTCCAGGCGTCCCATCAGGATGCAGTTGGTGATGATCAGTCCGACGTAGACCGACAGCTGCACGCTGACGTCGTAGACGTAGGCCTTGAGCACCTGGGAGACGATGGTGACGAGCGCTGCCACTACCACCAGCTGTACGACGATGCGTATGCGGTTGGGGATGGTGTTGCGCAGGATGGAAATGATCACGTTGGAGAAGGCGGTGATGACCGTCACTGCCAGTCCCATAACGATGGCAGGCTTCAGCTGGCTGGTGACAGCGAGTGCCGAGCAGATGCCAAGCACCTGCACGAGGATGGGATGGTCGAGGTTGAGCGGATTGGTCAGTACCTCTTTGTTCTGTTTACTAAATAATGCCATATTCTTAATTAGTAATTAGTAATGAGTAATTAGTAATTATGATTACTCTGCTAACGGCTTGTCGTCGCAGCAGCTGGCGGCTGTCTTCTCACCTTCGCAGCAGTCGGGGGCAGCTTTCTCACCTTCGCAGCAGTCGGGGGCAGCTTTCTCACCTTCGCAGCAGTCGGAGGCCGTCTTCTCACCTTCGCAGCAGTCGGAGGCAGCTTTCTCACCTTCGCAGCAGTCGGAGGCATGTCCATCACAACAGGAGTCTGATGTGGAGGAAGACTTAAAATAGGTGATGGCTGCTGCTTTCAGGCCAACCTTCAGCATGTCGTTAACGCCATTGGAAGTCAGCGTGGCACCCGTCACGCAGTCGACCTGCGTCTCGGGGTCCTCCACTTTCTTCACGACCGAAAGTGCCACATCGCCATTGGCAAAGACCTTCTTGCCAATAAATTTCTCCTGCCAAGCCTGAGAATCCTTAATCTCAGCACCCAGGCCAGCCGTCTCACTCTCATGGTTGAAATAGGCACCATAGACTGTGGGCGTGTCTTCACCATGAATAGCGATAAAGCCACTGATTCCGCCCCAGAGACCCATACCCTTGAGGCTAAACACCATGATCTCCTCGTCATTGACAAGACAGGCATAGGCTTTCTGACCTTCGAGGTCGATCTCGGCTTTCACCACTTCGGCATATTTAGCCTCGGCAGCAGCATCGTCCAGACCGCGGAGATTGAGCGAGTTCAGGATCTGCTTCTTCACGTCGAGCTCTACGTTAGCCTCCTGCCTGCTCTTGAGAGCCGACGACACGAAAGCCAGCAGAAACGCTACGACGACAACCAGTATCGCGCTATATATAATAATGTACGCGTTAGAATTCGTATTTAGCTTACTCATTTTGTACCTCCTCTCTTCATTCGTTTCGATACATTGCGCTCCACGACGAAATGGTCGATCGTGGGAGCAAACATATTCATCAGCAGGATGGCGAGCATCATACCCTCAGGATAACCCGGATTGAGAACGCGGATGACGATGGCCATCACGCCAATCAGGGCTCCGTAGATCCACTTGCCAGTCTCGGTGCGAGCCGATGTCACGGGATCGGTAGCCATGAAAACGGCACCAAAGGCAAAGCCGCCGAGCAGGAGATGCTCGTACCAGGGGATGGGCGTCTGGCCAAGGGCTGCAAAGAGTGCTGCCGTCAGGGCTCCTCCTGCGAAGACGCTCAGCATCGTCTTCCAGGAAGCGATACCCATCACGAGCAGGATCAGGGCTCCGATAGCAATGGCAACGACCGACGTCTCGCCTATCGATCCGGGTATGAAACCTGTGATCATCTGGCAGAGCGAGACGTCAGGCAGCGCACCCTGACCGACAACAGCCAGCGGTGTTGCCTGCGTGAAGCCGTCGACGAGGGTGTTGCCCAGTCCACATATCTGCTCGTCGGCCACCCAAACCTTGTCGCCGCTCATCATCGAGGGATAGGCAAAGAAGAGGAAGGCACGACATACGAGTGCGGGATTGAAGATATTCATGCCTGTACCGCCGAAGATCTCTTTGCCGATAATCACAGCGAAAGCCACGGCGATGGCAAGTATCCACAACGGGCAGTTGACGGGAATAATCATCGGGATGATGATGCCCGATACGAGGAATCCTTCCTGAATCTCCTCACCCTTCCACTGCGCCCAGGCAAACTCGATGCCCAGACCTACTATATAGCTGACCAGGATCTTGGGCAGCACAGCCAGGAAACCGTAGAAGAAGATGCTTAGGAAGGAGGCCGACTCCAACGTTCCTGCTGCCAGGTAGTTCTGATAGCCAACGTTGTACATACCAAAAAGCAATGCAGGCATCAATGCCAGCACCACCATCGACATGATGCGCTTCGAATCGATGGCATCATGGATGTGCACACCTGTCTGCGACGTCCGGTTCGGGACGAAGAGGAAGGTATCGAAGCCGTCGAAGAGGGAGTGCAGGGCGTGGAGCTTGCCATCCTTCTCGAAGTTCGGCTTTATCTTGTTGAGGTAATTTCTTAAAAACATAGTTCTTATTTACTAATGGACGATTGCATGATTGGACGGAGTTACGAATTCTCCTTTCGCAGATTGTCGAGTCCCTCCCTGACGATGCGCTGTAGCTCGAGCTTTGAAGAGTCGACGAACTCTGCCAGCGCAAAATCCTCGGGGCTGACCTCGTAGATGCCCAGTTGCTCCATACGGTCGATATCGCCCGTGATGATAGCCTTGATAAGGTATTCGCCGTAGATATCCATGGGCAGCACACGATCGTACTCGCCACTCATGATCATGTGGCGCTCGCCGCCCTTGATACGGGCGTCGAGGGCATAGCGACGCTTGCCCTGCAACCAGGAAAAATAGCTGCGACTGACGGAGAACTGTTTCAGGCGAGGCATGATCCAGCCTGCCAACTCGTCGACATCATCGCCCTCGGGAATAACGGTCAGCTCAGAGCTGTGAGCACCGAGGTAGCCGTCCTTCGTCGTCTGGCGCCCAGTCAGCACGTTGCCGTTGATGATGCGCACGTGGTGCGACTCGTCGTAGCTATTGGCAAGCAGCGTCTGTAGCTCCTGTCCAACGAGCATCTCGACGTGGCAGGGCTTTTTCAGCTCGCTGCCGCAGAAGGCCACAAGTCGGCGCAGGTCTACACGACCCGTGTTAAACAGGCGACCGATGAAAAGCACTACCGTCGGGTCGCCGACGGTCCACACCACTTCACCCTTGTTCACAGCGTCAGTGTGGTTCACCTGTACGCCGACATTGCCGGCAGGACACTTGCCGTCGTAGATGGTCAGATCGACAAACTGCTCTACGCCGCGCTGTTGCAGCACCGCCTGGAAATCGGGCTGTATGCCCAGTCCGAGATGCACCTTCGCAATCTTCGACAACGCCAGCAGGCCCGTCACGAAGTCTTCCTCCTGCCCCTTCACCTCGAACTCGAAGCGACAAGCGAGTGGCTTATCCCTCAGCGCAGAGACGAAGATAGCCTTAGGAAGCACAGAAGGATTGGTAGAGACAGCGTATGGCAACTGATTGATGTATCCGAAGATACCGGCATCAAGCAACGACTGAAGGACCGCCTTCCCGTCCATTGCCGACACATCACGCTTGCCATAGTCCACATACGTCTGCTGCTGGTCGGCCTCAACCTTCACGCAGAGCACTTTCCTGCGTTCACCGCGCTCAACTGCTGTCACACGACCGCTGACGGGCGAGGCAAACTTCACTTCGGGATACTGCTTGTTCACAAACAGCGCATCCCCCGCTTTGACCACATCGCCCTCCTTGACCACGACCTTCGGAGTCACTCCCTCGAAATCGTCGGGCACTAAAGCATAATGCCCACTCGATTTAAGGCTGATACGCTCCTCGGAAGCACTGCCCTTCAGGCGAATGTCTAAGCCCTTGTGTAGCTTTACTAGATTTGCCATTATGATGTTTTATTAATAAGATGTACACGCTTATATGGGCTGCAAAGTTATAAAAAAAAGTGAGAAATACAAAAAGAAACGCGAGAAAAGGTTAATTTCAGCCTCCTTTTTATACGCTTTCCTTGCCTATGTCAATTTTTTCTTGTACTTTTGCACATCAAACAAAGAACTCCCAGGGAGGCGATGAAAAAACTGAAGCACATCATCAATTGGACGATCTGGAGCCTGCTGGCACTCTACCTGCTACTCATCGTCCTCATCCACGTGCCTGCCGTTCAGGGGTGGCTCGGTGGAATCATTGCTGATGCGGTAGGCAGGAAGCTGGGCACGGAGGCCAGTGTAGGACGCGTCGACCTGGGCATGTTTAACCGTCTGATTATCGACGACGTAGCAATCCTCGACCACCGCCAGCAGACGATGCTCGAGGCGGATCGGCTGGCAGTGAAGGTGGAGCTGATGCCGCTCTTCGACGGGAAGGTGCACATCTCTTCAGCACAGCTCTTCGGAGCCCGGCTCAGGCTGTCTCGCGACAGTGCACTGGCAACGCCGAACTATCAGTTCGTCTTGGACGCCCTCTCCTCAGGCGACAACGACGACAGCTCTCCCCTTGACCTACGTATCGGCTCCCTTATCGTCCGGCGCCTGTCAATGACCTATGACCAGCAGGACGCCCCCAAGACGCCCGGCAGGCTGAATATGCGACACCTGAGCGTCAGCGACGTCAGCGCTCATGTCTTACTTCGCACTTTAACGAATGACTCATTGAATATCAACGTAAAACGCATCTCGTTAAAGGAGCATTCAGGACTCCTGCTCCGACAGCTGTCGTTCAAGCTTGAAGCCAATCGCCACGAAGCGACGCTGAACAGCCTCGCCCTTCAGATGCCCCACTCTACCCTTGATGTCGACACACTCGCCGTCAACTTCCAGCTCGACAGCCTGGCAAATTCGCTCACCTATAGCTTGCCTGCTGTTCGAGCCCGTGTGGACTTGACCGACCTACGCCCAATATTGCCAGAGCATTTCCCCACCAGTCAGACCCTCGACCTCCAGACGTCACTCAGCGGAAACGCGCGACAGCTGCGATGCCCCGCACTTTCTGTAGCAACCACCGACCAGGCGCTCGTGCTGCGGGGCTCAGGCGACTACGACGCCGACGGCACGTGGAAGGTATCCGTCAGTCAGCTGGACGTTGCGCCAAGCCTCATCAGCGTCGTGCTACAGACGATGCCCGAACTGCCCGAGCAAATCGCCCGACTAGGAGGCATCTCGTTTGTAGGCCAGGCAGAAGGACTCCCCGACGGTCCCCAGATAGCGGCTAAGGGAACCCTACATACGGGAATAGGTACCATCGACCTACAGGGGCAACGGTCAACAGACGCTGACAGGTGGATGGCTCATGTCGAAACAGACAGCCTCGACCTGAAGGCCCTCACCACGAACAACATCCTGGGGCTTATTGAGGCACGCCTCGACCTTAGTGCACTCGATGGTGCCGTCAGCGTGCAAGGTGAGGTGCCCAGAATCGACGTCAACGGATACACCTACAGCGGAATCTCACTCGACGGCACCTACAGGACAACAGACATCGCAGGAAAGCTACACGTCAACGATCCCGCCCTGCAGGCAGACCTCGAAGGCAGCTATGGCAAGAATATCCGCCTGACGGGCGTCATCAGCCACATAGCCCCTCAGGCGCTCTACCTCAGCGACCGCTGGGGGCCCGCCACCTTTGCAGCCATCGTCGATGCCGACCTGACGGCCACCTCACTCGACGATGCCCAAGGCACGATCGACCTCGACGACTTCTACATGAGCGTCAACGACTCGACACGCTATCACCTCGACAACCTACACCTGCGGTCGGGCTATGAAGACCAGCGCCACTACCTGCGACTGAGCAGCGACTTCGGCGAGATTCAGCTAAAGGGGCGCTTCGATTGGGTCACGCTGCCACAGAGCTTCACCGCCATCCTGCCTCAGGCAGAGAGTAAGCCGCAGCGACATGGCGACAACGACTTCTCACTCTCGATGCAGCTCAACGACAGCCAATGGATGCAGCACCTACTGGGTATCGACCTCGACCTAAGCGGGCAGCTCGATCTAGAAGCCGACGTCGACGACAACGAACGGACAATCGACGTCCATGCCTCGATTCCTTCGTTCAGCTATGGCGACAATAACTTCCGTGATGCCTCACTACAGCTCTCCACACTTGGCGACAGCACCTTGTGCGACGCTCGGCTGACACGCCTCTCCGACAACGGGCGCCCACTCCATGTGAAGCTCAACGCCCAAGTGGCCGACAACGAGATCCAGTCGGCAATCACCTTCTCCAACGACGGGCGCGACGGAGGGGCCATCAATGCCATCACGAAGACATACCGCAACGATGAGGGACAGCGCGAGACGCACGTACGACTGATGCCCTCCACCATCGTTCTGCGCGATGCCGTCTGGGAGCTGGAGCCATGCGACATCATCTATGGCGACAAGCGGTTGATGGTCGACCAGTTCACCCTCCATCACGCCGACGAACACCTTATCATCGACGGACTGGCATCCACATTGATGCGCGACACACTCTTAGTCGACATACAGGGCATCGACGTACAATCGGTGCTCGAACTGGTCAACTTCCACGCCGTAGACTTCGACGGGAAGGCATCCGGACGCGCCTATGTGACGCATGCATTCAGCACCCCCGAGGCATGGGCCGACATCGCCGTCGACCATTTCCGCTTCCAACAGGCACCGATGGGCACCCTTGAGGCACACGCCACGTGGAACAACGATGAGGGCCAGATCGACCTTGATGCAGCCATCGACGACGGCGCAGAAGCACAGACCTTCGTCGACGGATTTATCTCGCCACGCAGGAAAGAGATCGACCTGGGAATCCGGGCAAGGGGGACGAGCATCGGTTTCGTACACGATTTCACCGAGAGTTTCGTCAGCCATATCAGCGGACATGCCTACGGCGACGTCAGGCTCTTCGGTCCGCTGAGCCATATCGACCTTGAGGGCACCCCTATCGTCGTCGGACAGGCAACGATAGCGCCACTGGGCACGACCTACAGCATTCAGGGCGACACCATACACCTCTCGGAGGGCTCCATCGCCTTCAGGGACTTCCACGTCTACGACCGAGAAGAGCATCCTGCTACGCTCAACGGAGCACTCCACCACTACAACTTCAAGAACTTCACATTCGACATCGTGGCACAAGCCGAGGGGCTGCTGGCCTACGACTTCCCCGAGCTCGAAGACGGCAGCACCATCGGAGGAACCGTATGGGCAAACGGACAGGCGGTGATGACCGGCAGGCCAGGCGAAGTAACCTTCGACTGCGACGTGACGCCAGCACCAGGCTCTTTCTTTGTCTATAATGCCGCCAACCCCGATGCCATCAGCCAGCAGCACTTTATCACCTGGGGAACGGCAAAGGACGACGCCGACGTCGAAGAGGCAGCGCCTCAGACACCCCCCAACAGCACGGCAACACGCAGCGACCTAAGACTCAACCTGCGCATCAACGCCACCACCGACGCCACGCTGCGCCTACTCATGGACCAGCACTCGGGCGACTATATCACCCTCAACGGAACAGGAACACTGCGCGCCTCCTACTACAACAAAGGCCCCTTCCAGATGTTCGGGACATACGCCGTGGAGCGAGGCACCTACAGCATGACCATACAGAATATCCTGAAGAAGAACTTCCTCTTCCAACCCGGCAGCTCGCTCGTCTTCGGAGGCGCCCCCCTACAGGCAGCACTCAACCTGAAGGCACAATACACCGTCAACGGAGTGTCGCTATCCGACCTAGGACTGGGCAATTCCTTCACGAGTAACACCATACGCGTAAACTGCCTGATGAACATCCTCGGGACGGCAGGCGAGCCACGCGTGGAGTTCGACCTTGAGATGCCTACCGTCAACAGCGAGGAACAGCAGATGATACGCTCCATCATCGCCAGTGAGCAAGAGCTGAACCAACAGGTCGTCTACCTCCTGGGTATCGGGCGCTTCTACACACAAGGTGCCAACAACGCCACGACGCAGCCTTACGGGCAGACGGAGCTAGCTATGCAGAGCCTGCTCTCAGGCACGGTTTCCTCGCAGATCAACGGGCTGCTCTCGCAAGTCATCAAGAACGACGACTGGAACTTCGGCGCCAACATCTCGACAGGCAACGAAGGATGGCACAACGCTGAGTACGAAGGACTTGTAAGCGGGCGAATGCTCAACAACAGGCTCCTCATCAACGGACAGTTCGGCTACCGTGACAACGCCACGCAAGCAACGCCCTCGTTCATCGGCGACTTCGACATCAGCTACCTACTCACACCTAACGGAAGCCTTGCGCTGAAAGCCTACAACCAGACCAACGACCGCTACTTCACCCGCTCATCGCTCAACACGCAGGGCATCGG
>CAMNHM010000101.1 GCA_946539475.1 uncultured Prevotellaceae bacterium
GGCGGTTGAAGTTCCACGTCTCGGCGTCCGACGTCAGGCAGACCGTCGTGTCGGTGTGGCGTAAGTACCATCGCTCTTCGTAAACCATGGCCCGCAGCAGGTCATAGAGCATCTGCGAACTCTCCGTCAGCCGCGTCGTGTCGACCCGTGCCAGCAATGCTGCTGCACTGTCCGCATCAGCAAACACCACATTCTCAGCCGCGCGGAGCAAGCGCTTCTGCGGCAAGTCGCGCAGACTCCATGCCGTGCCGCCCACAACGGCCAGCACCAGCATTGCGACGATGATTCCAATAGTCTTTCTTTTCATGCCGTTTTCTGTTTTGACGCTGCAAAGGTACGGCAATTCTGCGACTCCTGCAAGCGAAAGGGATGGAAAAAGCCCTTCCATCCTTTTCCTTCTGACAACCAACGACTTAGTTTCCGTATTTCCATCTCTTTTCCACCTGTACTAGTGGAAAAAGACAGCTGGTCGCAGCACTGCGAAGCATGGAGCCGGCCGGCGACACAGCCCTAAGACTTCCATCTCCACGTCTTCCTGACGATTTTGGAAATGGTGTGGGTAATGGTACGCAGACGGAATCCCTCGGCCGAGCGCTTTCCCAGCACAACGAGCAAAACCGCAGAGAGAACGAGCAGAATGCCAATGACGAGACGCCCAGTTAGCGACTCCCCGAAGACCATCACGCCGATGGCTACGACTGTCAAAGGCTCCAAGGCTCCCATGATAGCCGTTGGCGTGGCTCCGACTTCATGTACAGAGATGGTCATCAGCACCAGCGAGAGTACTGTCGGCACCAGTCCCAGCCAGCAGGCAAAGAACCAGGAGCGAGGCGATGGTGGCAACATGAGGTGCAAGTCGGGCGAGGTAGTGGAATAGACAGCCAGTGAGAGCATACACACCAGCAGCACGTAGAACGTGAGCTTCAACGACGACATACGGATGCTGGACTGATTAACCACCACGATATATACGGCATAGGTGAGCGAGGAAATCATCACCAACAGGATGCCCACGGTGCTGAGTGCGACGCCCGAGCCGCCACGATAGAGAAGGGCGATGCCTGCCAACGCCAACAGGATAGAGACGACGGTACTCGTCGTGACTCGCTCCTTGAAGAACGCCGCCATGATGACTGCCACCATCACGGGATAGACAAAGAGGATGGTGCTGGCGACGCCGGCATCCATGAAGTGGAAACTCTGGTAATAGGTGATGCTCGATGCTGCAAAGAGCAACCCCAAAGAGCCCAGCACCTTTGCCTCCTGAAGATTGATGCTGAACGACTTACGCTCAGCGACAAGCATAACTCCCAGCATCAGTACTGCCATCGAGAAACGGTAGAATAGAACAGAAGAGGTGTTTACGCCTTCAGCGTAGAGCGGCAGGGCTCCAAACGGATTGGTGCCATAGCAGACAGCAGCCAGTATGCCGCAGATGATTCCTTTATGTCGTGACAGTGCCATTACGCAATCGTTTTTAACCCTATAATCGACACGATGAGCGTTGTCAGGAAGAACAGTCTCCAGAACGTAGCTGGTTCGCGGAAGACGAATATACCGATGACAACAGCACCGACGGCCCCGATACCCGTCCATACGGGGTAGGCCGTACCCAACGGGATGGTCTGCGTGGCTTTTGCCAACAACACCGCACTCAACACATAGAGCATGGCAAAGCCAGATATCCACGTCAGATACTCCGTTCCACTAATACCCTTGGCTCGCCCGAGGCAATAGGTGAAACCTACCTCGCACAGCCCTGCTAAAATCAGAATAATCCAGTTCATAATCATGATCCCTTTTTTGGAGGTGCAAAGGTACATATTTTCTTGGAGATAATAGGGGAAAAGAGAAAAAAATATGGCGGGACGAAACAGTTAGGCACGATTATTGCTGTAGGGTTACTGAGAAAGGAGATGAGACATTATGGCATTCATTGACTACTACAAGATTCTGGGGGTAGAAAAGAACATCCCACAGAAAGACGTGAAGAAAGCATACCTGAAAAGGGCAAAACAGTTCCACCCCGACCTGCACCCGGACGACCCGAAGGCAAAGGCAAAGTTCCAGGCGCTGAACGAGGCGTACGACGTGATCGGCGACCCTGAGAAGCGACGGAAGTACGACCAGTACGGCGAGCAGTGGCGTCAGGCGGAGCAGTTCCAAGGAGGCTTCGGCGGCAGCTCGACGGGCGGCTCGCCATTTGAGGGCTTCGACTTCAGCAGCTTCAAGGGCGGCGGGTTCAGCAAGTTCTTCGAGGACCTGTTCGGAGGAGGCTTCAGCGGCAAACGGACGGGCGGACAGTCGGACGGTTTCAGTAGTGGCTTCGGCGGTTTCGGCGGTGCTCAGGCGCAGCCGATGGTAAGCCAGGCATCGATAGATATCGACATGTACACAGCACTGCTTGGCGGCGAGATAGTGATTGGCCTCGCAGACAGCCAGAAGCTACGGCTGAAGGTGAAAGCGGGCACGCAGCCAGGTACGAAGGTACGGCTGCGAGGCAAGGGCAGCGACGGTGGCGACGTGATACTGACAATCAACGTGAAACTGCCAACGACACTGACAGAAAGGCAGAAGATGCTGCTTGAGCAGATGCGTCTGTCATGACGAAAGGACGTTTTTAAGACGAAAGAACGTCATTTCGTCCTCTCGTCCAAGAGGAAGACCTCAGCTCGGCGAAGGTCGTCGGGAGTGTCGATGCCTATGGTCTCTTCGTCGGTGAGCCCCACCTTGATGCGGTAGCCATTTTGTAGCCAGCGCAGCTGCTCTAGGCTTTCTGCCTGCTCGAGAGGACTTGGAGGCAGGAGGGTGACGGCACGAAGCACATCGCGGCGATAGGCATAGAGGCCGAGATGCTTGAGGAAGGGGAAGGCGTCGAGCCACTGGCTGCGGTCGATGCCACGGACGAAGGGTATGGGGCTACGGCTGAAATAGAGGGCATAGCCGTTGACGTCGCATACGATTTTCGGCGAGTTAGGATTCTCGACCTGGTCGATGGTGGCGAAAGGCTTGCCGATGGTGGCAATCTGCGTCTGTGGATCGTCGAAGAGGCTGATGAGCGTCTCGAGCTGTGAGGGGCGCACGAAGGGCTCATCGCCCTGAATGTTGATGATGACGTCGGCATCGGTGGCGATCGTTGTGGCGGCCTCCTCGATGCGGTCGGTGCCGCTGCGATGGTCGGCACGCGTCATGACGGCCCGTCCGCCGAAGCCTTCTACGACGTCGAAGATCCGTTGGTCGTCGGTGGCCACCCATGCCTCGTCGAGGACACTGACGGCCTGTTCGTAGACGCGCTGAATGACGGGCTTGCCTCCGAGAATGGCCAGCGGCTTTGCAGGAAAGCGTGTGGAGGCATAGCGTGCAGGTATGATTGCGATGAACTTCATAGTGATGATATTGTTTTTATTGTGCAAAGGTACGAATAAGCGAGCGAAAAAACGAATCAGTTACAAATAATTCTTAATTCTTCTACCCAAAATCTTAAAATACTTGCTCGCGTGGGCTTTTTTTCGTACTTTTGGAGGTTGAAAAAACGGAAGACTATGCGCATACGATATATCATCATCATCATGAGCATGTTGCTCACCACAGCGATGGCCTCGGCACAGAGCATCACACTGGGCTCGTGCACGACGCGCGACGGCGGCGAGTACAACGGCGAGATGACCAAGGGTCAGCCCAACGGCAAAGGAAAAACAACATGGAAAAACGGCAACTGGTACGAGGGCGACTACGTCAAAGGCAAGCGACAGGGCAACGGCACCTACGTCTTCGCCGACGGCGAGCGCTACGAGGGACAGTGGCTCGACGACCACCAGCACGGACAGGGCACCTACTGGTTTCTGAACAATAACCGCTATGAGGGACTCTGGTACAGCGACTACCAGCACGGGCACGGCGTGATGCACTACTTCAACGGCGACGTCTACGACGGACAGTGGTACCAGGACAAGCGCCACGGACGGGGAAAGTACACCTTCGCCAGCGGTGCCTACTACGACGGTGAGTGGAAGGACGACCAGAAGAACGGCGAGGGAACCTTCAGCTGGGGCGACGGCTCGACCTACGAGGGTCAGTGGGCGAACAACAAACGCAACGGCAAGGGAACATACCGATATGCCAGCGGCGACCTCTACGTCGGGCAATGGGTCGACGACCTGCAGGAGGGCAAGGGCATCTACCGCTTCCAGAATGGCGACATCTACGAGGGCGACTACGCCAAGGGTGCCCGCACAGGCAGCGGCATCATCAGATATGCCAACGGCGACCAGTACACGGGGCAGTTCCGCGACGGCGACAAGAACGGGCAGGGCACCATCGTCTGGGCTACGGGCAACACCTACCAGGGACAGTGGCAGAACGACAAGCCTAACGGCAAGGGAAAGCTGACGACGAAGCAGGGCGACATCGTGGAGGGCACCTTCCGCAACGGACAGCCCGACGGCGAGTGCATCGGCCACCTGGCTGACGGCTCGAAGTTCAAGGCGACTTTCAAGGAGGGGCTACGCAACGGCCCGAGCATTGAGGAGACAAAGGACGGTCAGCGTTTCGAAGGCAGCTACGCCGGCGGCAAGCGCGACGGCCGCTTCGTGGAGAAGGACCGCAACGGAAACATCACCGCGCAGGGCTCGTACGTGCAGGGGCTCAGGCGAGTGGAATAGAAAGCCCCACCCTATCGCCTCCTCCGCGAAGGGAGAGGCTTGCAGATGACATCTAAAACTATCAAAAAGAACAATAGCGACTATGATTATCGACACACTGGACAACCTCGCGAAGTATGAGGCTGTGAACCCACTCTTCAAGAAGGTGGTGGAGTTCATCGAGAAGAACGACCTGACCACAATGGAGGCAGGCAAGTATAACATCGAGGGCAACGACCTCTTTGTAAATATCGTCACAGCAAAAGGACGCACCCCCGACGCTGCCGTGCTGGAGACACACCGTAAGATGATCGACATACAGATACCTCTCTCTGGCCCGGAGACCTTCGGCTATACACCATTGTGCCGACTGCCGGAGGAGACGTACAACGCGGAGAAGGACATCACGAAATATGCAGACCTGATGGCCGAGAGCTTCATCGACTGCCAGCCGGGCATGTTCGCCATCTTCTTCCCACAGGACGGTCATGCACCCTGCATCAGCATGGCGCCGGAGATTAGGAAGGCGATATTCAAGGTGAGAGTTTAGAGTTGAGAGATGAGAGTTGAGAGTTGAGAGATGAGAGTTTAGAGTTGAGAGATGAGAGATGAGAGTTGAGAGTTTAGAGTTGAGAGTTGAGAGTTTAGAGACTTTTGTTAGTTGATTAAATATGAAAAAGAATACAGAAGACAACGCTAAGAAAGCAGTGAAGAAGGACACGGCGCCGAAGCATATCGGCCTGGTGGCTAACGACTCATGGCTGGAGCCATACGAAGGGGCGATCCGCGGACGTCACGACCACGCGATGTGGAAGCTGTCACAGCTGACAAGGAACGGACGGCAGAAGCTGACTGACTTCGCCTCGGGACACTTCTATTTCGGACTGCACAAACTGGGACGCGGATGGGTGTTCCGCGAGTGGGCACCTAACGCCACCGACATCTACCTTATCGGCGACTTCAACGACTGGAAGGAGGACGAGCACTACCGCTGCAAGCGCATCGAAGGTACCGGCAACTGGGAGTTGCGACTGCGGGAGAAAGACCTGCGGCACGGACAGCTGTACAAGATGAAAGTGAAATGGCAGGGCGGCGAAGGCGAGCGCATACCCGCCTGGTGCCGCCGCGTGGTGCAGGACGAAGAGACGAAGATATTCTCGGCACAGGTGTGGAACCCCGCCGTGCCCTACGTGTGGAAGAAGGCCGGCTTCAAGCCGAAGAAGAGCCCGCTGCTGATCTACGAGTGCCACGTCGGCATGAGCCAGGACGCAGAGAAGGTGGGCACGTACGACGAGTTCCGCACGAACGTGCTGCCACGCGTGGCAAAGGCCGGCTACAACGCCATACAGGTGATGGCCATCCAGGAGCACCCCTACTACGGGTCGTTCGGATACCACGTCAGCTCGTTCTTCGCTCCCTCGAGCCGATTCGGCACACCCGAGGAGCTGAAGGCACTCATCGACGAGGCTCACCGCCTGGGCATCGCCGTCATCATGGACATCGTCCACTCGCACGCCGTGAAGAACGAAGTGGAGGGCCTCGGCAACCTGGCCGGCGACCCGAACCAGTTCTTCTACCCCGGAGAGCGGCACGAGCACCCCGCTTGGGACTCGCTTTGCTTCGACTACGGCAAGGACGAGGTGCTGCACTTCCTGCTCTCCAACTGCCGCTACTGGCTGGGAGAGTTCCACTTCGACGGCTTCCGCTTCGACGGCGTCACGTCGATGCTATACTACAGCCACGGACTGGGAGAGGCCTTCGGCGGATACCAAGACTACTTCAACGGTCATGAGGACGACAACGCCATCTGCTACCTCACGCTGGCCAACATGCTCATACACGAGGAGAACCCCAACGCCATCACCATTGCCGAGGAGGTATCGGGCATGCCGGGACTGGCAGCGAAGATCGACGACGGAGGCTTCGGCTTCGACTACCGTATGGCGATGAACATCCCCGACTACTGGATCAAGACCATCAAGGAGCAGCCCGACGAGCAGTGGAAGCCCTCGAGCATCTTCTGGGAGGTAAAGAACCGTCGCCCCGACGAGAAGACCATCAGCTACTGCGAGAGCCACGACCAGGCACTCGTCGGCGACAAGACAATCATCTTCCGGCTGATTGACGCCGACATGTACTGGCACTTCGCAAAGAAAGACGTGAACGGAGTGGCAGAGCGAGGCATCGCCCTGCACAAGATGATTCGTCTGGTAACCTGCGCAGCCATCAACGGCGGCTACCTGAACTTCATGGGCAACGAGTTCGGGCATCCCGAGTGGATCGACTTCCCACGCGAGGGCAACGGCTGGAGCTACAAGTACGCACGCCGCCAGTGGAACCTCGTCGACAACCACGACCTCTGCTACCACTGGCTGGGCGACTTCGACCGCGAGATGCTGAAGGTGATCACCTCGGTGAGGAATTTCCAAGCGAAGCCCGTCGTCGAGATCTGGCATAACGACGGCGACCAGGTGCTGGCCTTCATGAGGGGCGACCTGCTCTTCGTGTTCAACTTCTCGCCAACACAGTCGTTCACCGACTACGGATTCCTCGTACCGACAGGATCGTACGACGTGGTGCTCAACACCGACTCGAAGGACTTCGGAGGCTTCGGCTTTGCCGACGACAGCGTGACACACTTCACCAACTACGACCCACTCTACGTGAAGGATCGCAAGGAGTGGCTCAAGCTATACATCCCCGCCCGCTCGGCCGTCGTGCTGAAGAAGAACTAGGCCATGAAGGGCAGCAGTACACGGGGCAACAGCGACGGCACCATCGTGACGAGAACGGTGTGTGCAGTGCTGTTCGTAGCCTTTACCTTCATGTGGCTCTTCGCCTTCCAGGCCGACTTGCTTGCCGTCGCTCAGCACGGACTGAGCGGTGGCAAGACGCACTACGACCGCACGGTGGGCGCCGTCATCACCACCGTCGCCCTCTACGGCCTGCAGCTGCTGGTCTATGCCCTGACGCGCCTCTCGCGGCGTACCCACGCCCTGACCTACGTGCCGTCGATGCTAGTGCTGGCCTTCGTCACGAGCATCAGCTATCCTTTCAGCTGGAAGGCGTGGCCGTGGGTCGGCCCGTTGCTGCTGGTGGCATGGGGCGCAGCCGTCTGGGCAGCACGAAAGGCTCAGACGATGAGCACCTACCAGCTGCCTACGGGCCTCTTCTCCCGTCAGACCTGGATGAACGTAGCAATGATAATCGTGATGATGATCGGCGTGGTGGCGGTGAGCAACACGCGTGCCATCGACCATTTCAAGGCGCACGCTGAGGTGGCGCTGATGGAGGGCGATGCCGACGAGGCGCTGAAGGTAGGGCGACGGTCGCACGAGACGGACGAGGATCTGACGATGCTACGCATCCTGGCACTCTCGCAGAAGGGGGAGCTAGGCGAGCGACTCTTCGACTACGCCATCAAGGGCAGCAGCAGCGACATGCTACCGCTGCCGGGCAGCAGGAGCCGCCTGCGGCTGATGGACGACAGCGTGGTGTGGCGCCACTTCGGCGTGAGTCCCGACACCATCGTAGCACCCACGGACTCCGCCCACAGGTCACGCCTCCTGACCGTCAGCCAGTATCTAGACTCGCTGCAGCACGACACGACTGCCACCACCGCCTATCGCGACTACCGACTGGCAGGCATGCTCATCGACCGTAAGCTGGAGGCTTTCGTCAAAGCCCTACCCCACTACTATGCGCTGCATGCCGACTCGCTGCCGCGCCACTATCGCGAGGCGCTGACGCTCTACCGCCAGACGACGGACAGCCTCCTCGACTATGTCGACACGTTGATGACGAGCCGATGGCACGACTTCCACCAGTACGACACCATCTTCCCGCTGAAGACGGAGCGCCGTGTGCGCACGATAGACGACTTCGGCACGACGTACTGGTACTACTATTTTGGAGTGAACTGAAGAACTTTATTTCGCATGTAAACCGCGAACGGAAAAAAACAAATGTCCCTTGCCGCCAGGAATGCAGCAAGGGACATTTTCGTTGCGCGTAAGGGATGGGGGGCTGTCTTACTCGATGACCACGAGGGCATCGTCCTCCATAACGCTCTCGCCGACCTTCACACAGACGGCAGTCACCTTGCCTGCCTTCTCGGCCGACAGGTTATTGGCCATCTTCATCGCCTCAAGGACGACGACGGTATCGCCAACCTGCACCTCGTCGCCAACCTGGACGAGGATATCGGTGATGACGCCAGGCAGCGGGGCCTTCACGGCATTGTTCTTATTGACAGCCTGCTGCTCAGCAGGGGCGTCGGCGCTCTCTGCAGCAGCAGGAGCTGCAACCTTGCCAAGTACGGGCTTCTTCTTCTCAGGCTCGGCAGGACGTTCCATCTCCACCTGATATTCTTCACCATTGACGGTGACCACCACCTTGCAGTCGTCGATGTCGCCGATGGCAACCTCATACTGTGTGCCGTTGATGGTATACTTGTATTCTTTCATGTTCTCTGGATTTAAGGATGTGCCGTCATCGTCTGGGCGTAGCCGTTCCACTGCGTGGGGTGCTCGGCAATCGTGATGATGCCGGGCTCCACGTCGTGTACATTATTGCCAAGATGCTCGTGCAGGGCAAGAGCGATGGCAGCACCGATTTCGTTTTCGATTTTCATATTTTCGATTTTCTATTGGATAGACGCAGAGCATATTTACGGATTCCCGATTTACGACTCTGACAAATCGTAAATCGAAAATCCGTAAATCGAAAATCACATCGGGATGTTACCGTGCTTCTTGGCGGGCAGGGCGTCGCGCTTCGTAGCGAGCTGAGCCAGACCGCGGCAGATGCGGAAGCGCGTGTTGCGCGGCTCGATGACATCGTCGATATAGCCGTACTTGGCAGCCTGATAGGGATTGGCGAAGAGCTCGTTGTACTCGTCCTCCTTCTCAGCGATGA
>CAMNHM010000102.1 GCA_946539475.1 uncultured Prevotellaceae bacterium
TTTCCTTTGTCTGCTCATCAGACAAAACGGGAGTCAAAATGAAAACGGTTTCGTACTTATTCATACGTCTTTTAATTGTTTATAAATGTTATTTTTGCAAAATGCGGCTGCAAAGGTACTACTTTTTTGCGAGATAGCAAAATCTTTTTCGTAATTTTGCACCCAGAATTAGCGTATTTTATATGAAAAGGATCAAAAAAAGCCTCGGGCTGGCCCTCATGGCGCTGGGAACGGTGCTCCTCGTGGTGCTCCACGTCTTCCGTCTGACGTTCGTCAACGCCCTGCTCCTTACGCCGTTGGCGCTCGTCTTCCTAGGCCTCGTCCTTTACGTCTGGGCACTCAAGCAGGAGAGCAAATACTGAATTGACATAAAGCGAAACTAACACCGTATCGACATGAAGAAAACTATCACCAGCGCACTTTGCGCCCTCATCATGCTGTTCGCAGCACCCAATGTCTCCACAGCACAAGAAGAACACGGGCTGAAGAAGTTCGACGTACGTCGCGACTTCACCGAGAATGGATTCCAGTGGTTTCACGATGCCGAGCTGCTCGCAGCCGGCGACAGCATCAAGAGCAACGCCATGACCATCGGATGGGGCTCGATAGGCATCCTCTGGGGGCGTACTGCCCTCACCGTCTACGTCGCTGAGAAACGCTACACCAAGGAATTCATGGATCGCGCGCAATACTTCACCGTCATGGCCTTCGACGTCGACCACAGCCAGGTGCTTCGCTATATGGGCACGAAGAGCGGGCGCGACGGCGACAAGGCTCAGGCGCTAGGTCTCCACACTGCCTATACCGCCAACGGCACCCCCTACTACACCGAGGCGACGCTTGTCATCGAGTGTCGCACGATGTACGTCGCCCCCTTCGATCCCCAGGGCTTCCGCAGCGACGTTCCCAAGAACATGTATCAGAACTTCCCTGCCGGCATCCACACGATGTACGTAGGCGAGGTGGTCAACGCCTGGAAGAAGTAGGCCTGCCGGCTCACTACTGCTGCAGCTGGCGCACAGGGAAGGTGAAGTAGGTGTCGGGGAAAGGCTCCTCACGCAACGTGAAGTGCCACCACTCGCTGTCAAGCGGCTTGAAGCCGTGACGCAGCATTGCCTGGCGCAGCACCATACGATGTGCGAACTGCTCGGGCGTGATGCTCAGTCCACGGGGACTCTTATGGTTGTCGCCCGTATATTCGCCCGTCTCAGGATTACCACAGAAGTCGGGATGACTCTCGGGGCCGAACCAGTCGAAGGTGCCTCCCATGTCGAGCTCTTTCTCACTAGCCATGTCGAAGAGCGTCAGGTCGACGGTGGAACCACGTGTATGCCCGCTCTTCGCCATGATATAGTCCTGGTCGAAGAGCACGCTCTTGTCGAGGTCGGGGTAGAAATAGGCCTTCATCAGCGTGTCGGGGATGTCGGCAGCCCAGCGTACGAAGTGGTCGACACCTTTCTGCGGACGGTAGGCATCGTAGATCTTCAGCCGGTAGCCCTGTGCCTTCACATCGTCGCTGACGGCACGCAGGCTGTCAGCAGCACGGCGCGTGAGGAGGGCCGTTGGCTCGAGATAGCCGTCGATGCGACAGCCCACGAAATTATAGGTGCCAAAATAGCGGATCTCGAGGATGGCGTCGGGGACGGCATCGGTGAGGGTAACGAACTGCGAGCTGTCGTCGGTGGGACTGACGGCTGCCGGCTCTTCATCGTCGTTGCAGCAGACTACGAGAACGATGCCTAGGACAAAAAAGAGGGCAAGGACGGCCCAAATGAGTCTTTTGCTCATACTTTGCAATACGCTTTAATCGTTGTCATTTTTTTATTTCGGTTTGCAAAGATACAACTTTTGCGGGAAACTACGACGCTATTTCGATTTTTTTTGCTGACTTTGGCTCTGCCGAAGTTACTGCACTCGGAAATGAAAAGAAAAACACGGTTTTCCTTTTGCATTTCGCTCGTTTTTTCGTAACTTTGCAACCAAATTAGTAAAACAGACAAGAATGGCAGAAACAACAAACAGCATTTTAGAGAAGCTTGACGGTCTGGAGAGCCGTTTCGAGGAGGTGTCGACGCTCATCACCGACCCCGCCGTCATCGGCGACCAGCAGCGCTTCGTCAAGTTGACAAAGGAATACAAGGACCTCTCCGACATCATGGATGCGCGCAAGCGTTACATCGCCTGCCTGAACGGTATCAAGGAAGCAAAGGACATCCTCGCCAACGAGGACGACCCCGAGATGAAGGAGATGGCACGCGAAGAGCTGGCTCAGAACGAGGCGCTGCAGCCACAGCTGGAGGAGGAGATCAAGATTGCCCTTATTCCCAAGGACCCGGAGGACGCCAAGAACGTGCAGATGGAGATCCGCGCCGGCACAGGTGGCGACGAGGCCTGCCTCTTCGCCGGCGACCTGTTCAAGATGTACAAGTCGTTCTGCGAGTCGAAGGGCTGGCAGCTGTCGGTCACCGACGTCAGCGAGGGTGCTGTCGGCGGCTACAAGGAGATCGACTTCGCCGTCTCGGGTGCTGATGTCTATGGCACACTGAAATACGAGTCGGGCGTGCACCGCGTACAGCGCGTGCCTGCCACCGAGACGCAAGGCCGCATGCACACCTCAGCAGCCACCGTCGCCGTGCTGCCCGAGGCCGACAAGTTCGAGGTGCACATCAACGAGGGTGAGATCAAGTGGGACACCTTCCGCAGCAGCGGTGCCGGTGGACAGAACGTGAACAAGGTGGAGTCGGGCGTCCGCCTGCGCTACATGTGGAAGAACCCTAACACGGGCGAGACAGAGGAGATACTCATCGAGTGCACAGAGACGCGCGACCAGCCCAAGAACAAGGAGCGTGCCCTCTCGCGCCTGTACACTTTTATATACGACAAGGAGCACCAGAAATACATGGACGACATCGCCTCGCGCCGAAAGACGCTCGTCTCTACAGGCGACCGCAGCGCGAAGATCCGCACCTACAACTTCCCCCAGGGACGAGTGACCGATCACCGCATCGGCTATACCACCCACGACCTGCAGGGGTTCCTCTCAGGCGACATTCAGCCAATGATCGATGCCCTGACCGTTGCTGAGAATGCCGAACGGATGAAGGAAACCGAGCTATAGACACGAAAGGTACTAGTATGAAAAAGAAAGAAATCATTACCATCATTGGAGCAATAGTCATATCTCTCATCATCGACCTGATGCTTGGCTGGTGGTCATTCGTCCCCAACCGTATAATGCGTGCCCTTTGCTCAGTAGCATCTTTTTTGCTGGCACTATGGTTATGCGAATACATTTACAACAAAATCAGTAGGAAATGAACAGACAACAACTGATAGAGCAGATACGACAGAAGCGAAGCTTCCTCTGCGTGGGTCTCGACACCGACCCGAAGAAGATGCCACAATGCATCTTCGACCTACACGACCCCGTGTTCGAATTCAACAAGGCCATCATCGACGCCACAGCACCCTACTGCGTGGCCTACAAGCCCAACCTGGCCTTCTACGAGGCCTATGGCCTGAAAGGCATGGAGTCGTTCGTGAAGACCGTCAACTACCTGAAGGAGCACCATCCCCATCACCTCATCATCGCCGATGCCAAGCGTGGCGACATTGGCAACACCTCGAAGATGTATGCCCGCACGTTCTTCGAGGAGTACGACGTCGATGCCCTGACCGTTGCGCCCTACATGGGAAAGGACTCCGTGACGCCTTTCCTCGAGTACGAGGGCAAGTGGGTAGTGCTGCTCGCGCTGACGTCGAACAAGGGCTCGCAGGACTTCCAGATGACGACCTCGATGGCGCCCGAACCCGAACATCTCTTTGAGAAGGTGATACGCGTCAGCCAGCAATGGGGCACGGAGGAGAACATGATGTACGTCGTTGGAGCGACGCAAGGCCGGCTCTTCGAGGACGTGCGGCGTGCGGCTCCCCGCCATTTCCTGCTCGTCCCCGGCGTCGGTGCCCAGGGTGGCAGCCTGGAGGAGGTATGCCGCTACGGCATGAACGACGACTGCGGGCTGCTGGTCAACTCCTCGCGTGCCATCATCTATGCCTCGCAGGACGACCACTTCGCTGAGATTGCCGGCAACAAGGCGCGCGAGCTTCAGCAGCAGATGGCCGTCCTCCTCAAAGGGAGGCTATGAGCGAAAAAACGAGCGCCCGAGGCCCCGAGCCGCCGAGACCCCGAGGCCCCGAGACCTCGTGATCCCGAGGCCCCGAGGCCCCGAAACCCCGAAACCCCGATAACCCCAAAAATTGCAATAAAGAAACAACAATGAAGAACATCACTCTTGACATCACCAAGGCTGCCTGCTTCCTAAAGCCAGGCACCGTAGAGGCTTTCGAGCCCCAAGTAAAAGCCGCACAGGAGTCGCTTGAGAACGGCACCTGCCCCGGCAACGACTTTCTGGGCTGGCTGCACCTGCCCACAGCCATCACCCCGGCGTTCATCGACGAGATTATTGCCACGGCACAGGTGCTGCGCGACAACTGCGAGGCCATCGTCGTAGCTGGCATCGGAGGCAGCTACCTGGGCGCCAAAGCTGTCATCGAGGCGCTGAGCAACAGCTTCGGATGGCTGCAAAACCCCAAGCCCATCATCCTCTTTGCAGGCAACAACATCGGCGAGGACTACCTCTTCGAGCTGACGGAGTACCTGAAGGGTAAGAAGTTCGGCGTGATCAACATCTCGAAGAGCGGCACGACTACCGAGACCGCCCTCACCTTCCGCCTGCTGAAGAAGCAGTGCGAAGCCCAGCGAGGCAAGGAAGAGGCAAAGAAGGTCATCGTGGCCGTCACTGACGCCAAGCGCGGCGCTGCCCGCACCTGTGCCGACAAGGAGGGCTACAAGTCGTTCGTCATCCCCGACAATGTCGGCGGACGCTTCTCGGTGCTCACGCCCGTGGGCCTGCTGCCCATCGCCTGCGCCGGCTTCGACATCAAGGCCCTCGTCGAGGGAGCACAGCAGATGGAGAAGTGCTGCGGCAAGGACGTGCCCTTCAACGAGAATCTCGCCGCCCAGTATGCCGCCGTGCGCAACGGCCTCTACCAGGCAGGCAAGAAAATCGAGATCATGGTGAACTACCAGCCCAAGCTGCACTTCATGAGCGAGTGGTGGAAGCAGCTCTACGGCGAGTCGGAGGGCAAGGACAAGAAGGGCATCTTCCCCGCCAGCGTCGACTTCACCACCGACCTTCACTCCATGGGACAGTGGATTCAGGACGGCGAGCGCACCATCTTCGAGACCGTCATCAGCGTCGAGGAGCCAGAGCAGAGGCTGCTCTTCCCGGAGGACGAGGAGAATCTCGACGGGCTGAACTTCCTGGCTGGCAAGCGTGTCGACGAGGTGAACAAGATGGCTGAGCTGGGAACACGTCTGGCTCACGTCGACGGCGGAGTGCCCAACATCCGCATCTCAGTGCCCCGTCTGAACGAGTACTACATCGGACAGCTCATCTACTTCTTCGAGATCGGCTGTGGCATCAGCGGCAACGTGCTGGGTGTGAACCCCTTCAACCAGCCCGGCGTCGAGGCCTACAAGAAGAACATGTTCGCCCTGCTCGACAAGCCTGGCTATGAGGCTGAGTCGAAGGCCATCAAGGAGCGGATTGAAAGTGAAAAGTGAAGAGTGAAGAGTGAAGCGCTCGAGCTTGCTCGCTTGCTACCGAAGGGACGCAAGAATTTGCTACCGCACTCTCCTATTCATCATGAATTATGAATTATGATTTAATCATTGATCATTATAAGGAGAAACACGGCTTTGAGGCGTTCACGCCCAAAGCCGTGCTTTTCGACATGGACGGCGTGCTCTACGACTCGATGCCCAACCATGCCGTCGCCTGGCATGAGTCGATGGCAAAGTTCGGCATCAGCATGTCGCGCGAAGACGCCTATGCCACCGAAGGGCAGCGAGGCGTCGACACCATCCGGCAGATGGTACGCCAGCAACAGGGTCGCCTCATCAGCGACGAGGAGGCGCAGGCGATGTACAACGAGAAGACGCGCATCTTCCACACCATGCCCTCACCGCCCATCATGCCTGGCGTCCTGACGCTCATGGAGCTGATACGGCAGGCGGGGATGACCATCGGCGTGGTGACGGGCAGCGGACAGCGACCGCTCATCGAGCGGCTGCTCAGCGACTTCGGTGCCTTCCTCCGTCGCGACCATATCGTCACGGCCTACGACGTCAGCCGCGGCAAGCCCTATCCCGACCCTTACCTCATGGGATTGGAAAAGGCAGGAGGCCTGCAGCCCTGGGAGGCCGTCGTCGTCGAGAATGCGCCGCTGGGGGTCGAGGCCGGCGTGGCAGCCCGCATACTCACCGTCTGTGTCAATAGTGGCCACCTGCCGACAGCTGTCTTTAAAGAAAAAGCTGCCGACATCATTGTCGGCAGCATGACGGAGGTTACTCCTCTTCTTCGTTGTTTTTTATCAGATCGTCGCGATCGTCATAGGTGAATCGCTGCGTGGTGATCTCGCCTTGCGGGTCGAGCTCCATCCTGAGCTCGACGGCTTCGTCGTCGCCAGCCCCGGGATTGTTCAGCCAGACGATGAACGTCAGCACGCCGTCAGCTACCTCCAGGAAGCGCATGCCCTGAAGGATGGCAGTGTCGCGATACTCGTCGCCAAGCCAGTTGGCAAACGATGCCTTCGTAAACGTGCGGTGGAAGAATACGGAGCCGTCGCCCCGCACTATCTTCAGCTGGATGGTGTTGTCGACATACTTCTGCCCGTTGGCATCGGTGACAGCCGCCAGGGAGTCCGACGCCCGACGGTCGATCTCGAGCGTGTAGCGCCGGCCTTCCACCCACTCCACGTCCTGCGTGTCGCTATAGCTGTCCATCGTGATGGGCGACGTAGGCTTCGGGGCCTCGTAGTCGGTGGTGATGATGGTCGTGCCCTCGTTCTTCTTATCCTTGCAGCCGGCAACAGTCAGCAGGCCGGCAAGGAGCATCCATGTGAGTCGTTTCATTTTTTTTTTCAGAAGTGTGTTATCCGTTCATCGACATGAGGAACTCCTCGTTGTTACGGCTCGACACCAGGCGGTCGTAGACCGTGTTCATTGCCTCGATGGGATTCATCTCGGCAATGAACTTGCGGATGATCCACATGCGGTTGAGCGTCGTCTGATCCTGCAGCAGGTCGTCGCGGCGCGTGCTCGACTGTACAAGGTTGAGCGACGGGAAGATGCGCTTGTTCGACAGCATGCGGTCGAGCTGGATCTCGGAGTTACCCGTTCCCTTGAACTCCTCGAAGATCACCTCGTCCATCTTCGAGCCGGTGTCGACAAGGGCTGTCGCAATAATCGTGAGCGAGCCGCCGTTCTCGATCTTTCTCGCAGCTCCGAAGAACCGTTTCGGCTTCTGCAGGGCATTGGCGTCGACGCCACCCGTGAGCACCTTTCCGCTGGCTGGCGACACGGTGTTGTAGGCACGTGCCAGGCGGGTGATCGAGTCGAGGAATATCACCACGTCGTGACCGCACTCCACCATGCGCTTCGCTTTCTCGAGCACGATGCCGGCAATCTTCACATGCCGGTCGGCGGGCTCGTCGAAGGTCGATGCGATGACCTCGGCATTCACCGTGCGGCTCATGTCGGTCACCTCCTCAGGACGCTCGTCGATGAGCAGCATCATGATGTAAGCCTCGGGATGGTTGGCAGCGATGGCATTGGCAATGTCCTTCATCAGGATGGTCTTACCCGTCTTGGGCTGGGCCACGATCAGGGCGCGCTGCCCCTTGCCGATAGGCGCGAAGAGGTCGACGATGCGCGTCGAGGGATTGGTGGTCGAGGGGTCGCCGGTGAGGTTGAACTTCTCCTCGGGGAAGAGGGGCGTCAGATGCTCGAACGACACGCGGTCGCGCACCTCATCAGGGTTGCGCCCGTTGATGCTGTTCACGATCGACATTGCGAAGTACTTCTCGTTGTCGTGCGGCGGGCGCACGGTGCAGTCGACGACGTCGCCCGTCTTCAGCGAGTATCGCTTGATCTGCTGCGGCGAGACGTAGATGTCGTCGGGCGACGAGAGGTAGTTGTAGTCGCTCGAGCGCAGGAATCCGTAGCCGTCCTGCAGGATTTCGAGCACGCCGTTGCCCGTGATGATGTCGGCAAAGTCGTAGCTGCCCTGAGTATTGGCAGGCTGCTGGACAGGCTGGAACACTGGCTCGGGCTGATGGTTCACGACGGGACGGTCGAAGATGTCGAGCGTCGGAATGGCACCCTGGTCCTCAATGGGCAGGTCGACGACGGTGATGAAATCGGTGCCGTCGGCAGGATCGTCCTCCCAGACGTCATCATCGTCGCCGAAGTACTCGCCATCGGCCATCTCCCCCGGCTGTTCCTCCACGCCATCCTCGTCGGCCTCCGGCTGGTGGTGCGACAGCTTGTCCTGAAGCTGCTCGATGATGTTTGGATCGGGAGCCTCCACGGGAGCGCCCTCCTCCATCATGGCTTCCGGCACCGCCACGTCGTCCTGGGCAACGTCAGCGACCGTCGGCTCTTCCTCAGCGCCCTCCTCCGCCTTGGCAGCCTCGGCAGCAGCAATAGCGGCCAGCTCAGCCTTCGACTTCCTGCCGCGATGTTTCGGGAAAGCGGCCAGCGGATCGCCCTTCGCCTTCTTCTCCTTCGTGGCCTTCGGGGCCTCCGCAGGCTCATCGGCAAAGAGCGACGGTGGCTCTACGGCCTTGGCCTTCTGGTTCTTCACGTCGAAATTCTCGCCTTCCTTGCCATTGACCGAATAGACGCGGTCCGTATCTTTCTTCGCGATGCGTGTGCGCTTGCGCTTGGGAGAGGCAGCCTCAGTGGCAGCACTCTCAATGGCGGCTTTGTCCAGAATATCATAAACGACTGTCTCTAAATCCTCGTTCTGCGACACCTTCACGCCCAACTGCTCGGCAATAGCCATCAGCTGGGTGACATCCATCTGTTCTAACTGTTCTTTCGTATACATATTAGCTGTATATCCTTAAAGTGATTGGTTTGAAAATACTGATTTGTGATTGAAAACGCTTCGCGGACGGAAGCGCCTTTTAGAAATCGGATGCAAAGTTAATCATTATTTCTGAAAACAGAGAGCCGCACGCAGGAAAAAGCGCCCCGCATTGTGTTTTTTTAACAGACATTCACAGCATACGCAACAGCTCGGTCATCTGGAGATAGAAACTAATTGGCACTATTTTGATAGAAACTAATTGGCACTAATTAAGATAAATTATTGTGCATGCCGGCTTCCTGCCATTCACGCTACTCGCACGACAACAGACTAAACTATGAACTATGAACTATGAACTATGAACTAAGAACTATGAACTAAGAACTAAGAACTATGAACTATGAACTATGAACTATAAACTATGAGTCCACTTGAAAAAGTAACATACCGATGAAATGGAGTGAAATTGGACGCG
>CAMNHM010000103.1 GCA_946539475.1 uncultured Prevotellaceae bacterium
TCTTCGTCGACACCGACAGCGACGTACGCCTCATACGCAACATCCGGCGCGACGTCGTTGAGCGCGGTCGTACGGTAGACATGGTCCTCGACCGCTACGAGAAGGTACTGAAGCCCATGCACGAGCAGTTCATCGAGCCCACCAAGAAGTTTGCCGACCTCATCATCCCCTGGGGAGGAGAGAACAAGACGGGCATACACATCCTGAAGACCTACATCGAGGGCATCGTAACAGGAGTATGAACGCGAAACAGCAACAATACGACGAGCTGCTGCCACAGTTGCAGGCACTCATCGAGGGCGAACACGAAGAGATGAGTGTGCTGGCAAACGTCAGCGCAGCACTCAAAGAGCGCTTCGGATGGTTCTGGACAGGATTCTACCTCGAACGTGAGGGAGAGCTGCGACTGGGACCCTTTCAGGGATCCGTCGCCTGTATGCACATCGCACACGGAAAGGGCGTCTGCGGGACGGCTTACGAGCGACGACAGTCCATCGTCGTACCCGACGTGGAGCTCTTTCCAGGGCACATCGCCTGCTCGAGCCTCTCACGCTCAGAGATCGTCGTGCCCATCTTCAGCAAGGAAGGCACGACCGTGGGCGTGCTCGACATCGACAGCACGGAGCTGGCAACATTCGACGACTGCGACCGCGTGAACCTCGAGCATCTGTGCCAGATACTCACTGACGCCCTCTACTAACTAATAATATGGAAAAGAAACAGATACTTTGCATCGGACATATCACCCACGACCGCATCATCACCCCACAGCAGCCACAAGGCGTCGACTGTGCGGGAGGAACGGCCTATTACGTGGCATGGGCAATCGCACACCTGCCCAAGGAGGTGACCTTCGGAGTCATCACTGCCGTCGGCGACGACCTCAAGCACGAGGTGCAGCGGCTCAAGGGCGCGGGCATCGACATCACAGACCTCGGATCGGCCGACAGCTCATACTTCGAGAATGCCTATGGCGAGAACATGAACAACCGTCGGCAGCGGGTGCTCTCCACGGCGACGCCGTTCAGGGTAAGCCAGCTCAGTGAAGCCGAAGCCGACGTCTTTCACCTGGGAACGCTGCTGCACGACGACTTCGCTCCCGAGGTCGTTGAATATCTCGCAACGAAGGGACGCGTATGCGTCGACGTGCAGGGATACCTGCGCGAGGTGCGCCTGCAGAAGGTGTATGCCGTCGACTGGCGCGACAAACTGCGCGTGCTCCGGCACACCGACACGCTGAAGGTGAACGAGCACGAGATCGACGTGCTCACAGACGGTGAGCGCGACCTGCGACGGGCGGCACGAATGATTGCCGGCTGGGGCGTGCGCGAAGTGCTCATCACGCTCGGCAGCTACGGCAGCATCATCTACGACAGCGACAAATTCTACGAGATACCTGGCTACCGCCCGCAGAAGGTCGTCGACGCCACGGGGTGTGGCGACACCTATGCCGCCGGCTACCTCTATGCTCGTGCCCAGGGTGCCTCCTGCGAGGAGGCAGGACGACTGGCAGCCGCCATGTGCACACTGAAGCTGGAGCACACAGGGCCCTTCGAGGCAACCATCGACGAAGTCAGACAAATCATCGCACGCAATGGATAACCGACTATTTGCCAAGCTCATCGCCCAGGCGCTGAATCTCAGCACCGACAACGTGGCCAATACCCTCACGCTGCTCGACGAGGGATGTACCATACCTTTCATCTCACGCTATCGCAAGGAACGCACAGGAGCCCTCGACGAGGTGCAGATAGCTGCCATTGCCGAAGAGCACGAACGGCTGAAGGAGATAGCAAAGAGGAAAGAGACCGTCATGAAGACCATCGCCGAGCAGGGTAAAATGACCACCGAGCTGGAGCGACGCATCAACGACTGCTGGGACGCTACCGAGCTGGAGGACATCTACCTGCCCTACAAGCCACGGCGACGCACACGCGCACAGGCGGCTCGCGAGCAAGGGCTGGAGCCACTGGCACAGCTGCTACTGCTGCAGCGCGAGAACGACCTCGAAAGGACGGCACGCCGATTCCTGACTGCCGACGTGAAAGACACCGCCGCTGCCCTACGCGGCGCGCAGGATATCATCGCAGAGATGGTCAGCGAGGACGAGCGGTCACGACAGCAGCTGCGCGGCAGCTACCGACGCACTGCCATCATCACCTCGAAGGTGGTGAAAGCAAAAGCCGACAGCGACGAAGCAGCGAAGTTCAGCGACTACTTCGACTGGAGCGAGCCCCTACGCCGATGCTCCAGCCATCGCCTGCTGGCAATGCGACGCGGCGAGGCCGAGGGCATCCTCAGGCTGAGCATCGACCCCATCGACGACCAGGAGTGCATCGACCGGCTGCAACGCCACTGGGTGCGCGCTCAGAATGCGGCGGGAAAGCTCGTGGCAGAAGCTGTCGACGACTCCTACCGACGGCTCCTGAAACCGTCGATAGAGACGGAGTTTGCCAATCTGAGCAAGCAGCAGGCCGACGACGAGGCCATACACGTGTTTGCAGAGAACCTGCGACAGCTGCTGCTGGGAGCACCGCTGGGACAGAAGCGCGTGATGGGCATCGACCCCGGTTTCCGTACAGGCTGCAAGGTGGTGTGCCTCGACGCTCAGGGCGGCCTGCTCCATCATGAGGCCATCTTCCCACATCCGCCCGTCAACAAGCGCATGCAGGCCACCGTCCATCTGCAGCAGATGATCGTCGACTACAACATAGAGGCCATCGCCATCGGAAACGGCACGGCAAGCCGCGAGACGCGTGCCTTCGTCGACGATGCCCTCAGCGGTGGGTCTTTGGCTGGAAAAGCGCGAGAGAACGCGCCGCAGGTATTCGTCGTCAGCGAGGACGGTGCGTCCGTCTACTCGGCATCGAAGGTGGCGCGCGAGGAATTCCCCGACGAAGATGTCACCGTTCGCGGTGCCGTGAGCATTGCCAGGCGACTGATGGACCCACTTGCAGAGCTGGTGAAAATCGACCCGAAGAGCATTGGCGTCGGGCAGTATCAGCACGACGTCGACCAGACGAAGCTGAAGCGACAGCTCGACCAGACGGTCGAGAGCTGCGTGAACATGGTGGGTGTCAACCTGAACACCGCCTCCAGCCACCTGCTGCAATACGTCAGCGGACTAGGCCCGGCACTGGCGAAGAACATCGTCGACTTCCGTAGTGAGCACGGTGCCTTCACCTCGCGCGCGCAGCTGAAGAAAGTTCCCCGGCTGGGGCCTGCCGCCTACGAGCAGTGCGCCGGATTCCTGAGAATTCCCGGGGCTAAGAACCCACTCGACAACAGCGCCGTACACCCCGAGAGCTATGCCATCGTAGAGCAGATGGCCCGCGACCAGGGGTGCGCCGTCGGCGACCTCATAGCACAGAAAGAGTTACGCTCACACATCGATATCAGCCGCTATGTCAACGACACCATCGGGCTTCCTACGCTCAACGACATCATGAGCGAGCTCGAGAAGCCCGGGCGCGACCCGCGACAGCAGCTTGAGGAGTTCGAGTTCGACAGCCGCGTGCAGACCGTCGACGACCTCGAGGAGGGGATGATCCTGCCCGGCATCGTCACAAACATCACCAACTTCGGAGCCTTCGTCGACATCGGCGTCCATCAGGACGGACTGGTGCACATCTCACAGATAGCCAACCGTCGTATCGCCCACCCCACTGACGTGCTCAAACTCCACCAGCACGTCACGGTACGTGTACTCGAAGTCGACCGTCGCCGTCAGCGTATCTCTCTGTCGATGAAGGGCATCTAGCCCTTACGCGAAGAAGGCGACAATAGCGGGGCAGCACATTGGAGGCCCACTTTGTCATACAAAGAAGCCCATCTAGTACATCAAAGAAGCCCACCTTGCATTACAAAGTGGGCTTCTTCGTGTGATGAATGTGTATCTCTTGTCTGTCTATTTGTTTTGGCTGTAGGACTCTGCTGCCTCGTCGTAGATGCGGGTTACGTCGTCGATCATGGGCTTACCGTCAATGCCGACGATGCGGAGCTCGTTGATGCCTCGCCATCCGCCGTCGGTAAACTCATATCGCCACACGCCGGGAGATTGCTCCTCGATGCTGATGACACGGTCGGGAGCAGGCTCAGTGCCAGGCTTACCGTCTTGCGACGACGTGCGGAAAAGCCAGTTGGCGAGTGTTTCGACGTCGTACTCGTTCTCTTCCTTGAGCTTGCGGATCATCTTTCGAGTGCAGTTCGCCAGCAGGAACTTTTCGTCCTGATAGCGGGCGTTGACGTACATGTCCTTAATGAATGCTATGACGTCCTCGTCGGCTATCTCGTCGCCTTTATCGGCGGTTGGCTCGATCGTCTCATTATGATACACGATTTGGCGGCGGATGGTATAGGTCCAGCCCTCCTGATGCTCGGTATAGAGCTGCCAGTTGCCATGATGGTCGTAGTCGGAGAACTCAAAGGTGGGATGCTCGGTGCCGAGGGACCCAAAGTGTACCTCCTCCTCACGTGTGATATCGGTCAGGCGCCCGTTCTTGTCGCGCGTGAGGGTGTAGGTGGCCGAGTTGCCCATGCGGTTGGTGCTGATATACCCGCTGGGAGCCATCGAGCCTTTTTCGTAGGTAAACATCGTCACCCAGGGGTCATCGCCCCATTGTATCTCCTCGAGCTGATACTTGTCGTTGTACATCAGGGCTGCCGACTCGACGTCGCCCTCGTCAGAGGAGCGCATCATCGCCACGGCATCGCCATCGGGTCCGAACTGTACGACGACATCTTTCTGTCCCTGCTGGGTGAAGCTGACTGAGAGCACCTGTCCGTAGAGGTCGAAGGTGGCGAGGTCTTGCGAGAGATAGGTCGGTTGTTCTTCGTCAGTATCTTTGGCGGTATCAGCGTCGGCGTCGTCCTCGAATTCGACGGTTGTCTTCTCTTTGCCTTTGCTGCCGCAGGCGCTGAAGGCAGCCAGCAGGAAGCATGCTGTAATGGCAATCAAGTACGTTCTCGTTTTCATCATTTTAAGTTTTTAGAAGGTTTATAGACGGTGACGCTGCCCCCATCGCTCTGGGCGTAGCGCACAAGTAGCTGCTGGATGAAGCGGGCATTTTCGACGACGCGCTCCTCGTTGCCGTCGTAGCCGTTGATGAGGACTACAAGATGTTGGGTGGAGAGCGTGATCTTCGTGCGCTCGTGGTCACTGGTGGGCGTCCCCACCCCACCCTCGGCATCGCGATAGACGGGTAGCCCGGCGATGTTGAGCGGGCCTCGCCCGATGCCCTCGTAGGGCTCTCCCTCGCGCCCGATGCCCAGCGTCAGCGTGTCGCCCACGAAGCGTGAGGCGTCGAAGCCTCCGATGCTATAGCCAAAGGCAATGGAGGCGAGGTTGATGAGGTCGACGAGGGTGTCGATCTGGTAGAGCTCCTTGCCCTGCAGCATGCGGCGTATGAGCTGCTCTGAGGCAGGGCGGTAGCGTGAGGGGTCCTTTCCGCACTTCCTATAGACGGCACGTGTGGCAGCTATCGAGGGCTGCTCCTTCAGCGTGTCGGGGGTAAGGGTGAGCCGCAGGCGGTCCTCCAGCTGATGGATCTCGTGCCACAGTGCTGCGCTATAGGGGCTGTTGACGACATAGGCATCGACGCACGCTCCCACAAACTCTGGGCAGACGCTGCTGATTTCGGAGGATACTTGGACAATCATTTTTCTGTGGTGTTGAAGGAGTCGGAGGGCATCTCGTCGTCGAGGCGGTTACTCCAGAGATATTTCTTGGTCTCGCGGGCGGCGACACCGCTGAGGAGCAACAGGGCGATGAGGTTAGGGATGGCCATCAGGGCATTCATGCAGTCGGCGATGTTCCAGATGATGTCGAGGTTAACGATGCACCCGAAGAAGAGGGCCACGATGAACAGGATGCGATAGAAGCGGTTGGCACGCTGGCGCTCGATGTAGTTGACGGCACTCTCGCCATAGTAGCTCCAGCCGAGGATGGTGCTGAAGGCAAAGGTGAGGATGCCAAAGGTGAGCAGCGGCGCTCCCACGTAGGGTATCTTGCTGAAGGCCACCTTCGTCAGCGCCGCTCCGTCGGAATAGCTGATGTCGGGATAAGCGATGATGCTGCTGACGAGCACTAAGCCTGTCAGGGCGCAGATGACGACGGTGTCCCAGAAGGTGCCCGTGCTCGAGACGAGTGCCTGCCGGACGGGGTTCCGTGTCTGTGCGGCAGCTGCTACGATGGGCGCGCTTCCCATGCCACTCTCGTTGCTGAAGAGTCCGCGCGCAATACCGTAGCGTGCCGCCATCATCACCGTGCTCCCCACGAATCCGCCACCTGCTGCCGAGGGGTTGAAGGCGGAGGTGACGATGAGCTTCAAGGCCGGCCAAATAAAAGGAGCATTCATGATGAGAATCACGATGCACCCCACGACATAGCAGACTGCCATGAAGGGCACGAGGAAGGTGCAGACGCGGGCGATGGACTTCACACCGCCGAGCACGACGACAGCCGTCAGCAGGCATACGAGCAGTCCTACGATCCATGTCGGCACTCCGAACGTCTCGTTTGCCAGCAGGGCGATGCTATTAGCTTGAACGGTGCATCCGATGCCGAAGGAGGCGAGTGCCGTGAACACGGCAAAGAGTACTGCCAGCCACCGCATGCCCAGTCCTCGCTCAAGGGCATACATCGGGCCGCCATACCAGCGTCCGTCGTCGCCCTTGACGCGATATTTCACAGCCAGCAAGCCCTCGGCATACTTCGTCGACATGCCGAAGACACCCGTCAGCCAGCACCACATCACGGCGCCGGGGCCTCCAAGGGCGACAGCCGTTGCCACGCCGACAATGTTGCCCGTGCCGATGGTGGCGGCAAGGGCGGTGGCGAGGGCTCCGAACTGGCTGACGTCGCCCTTCGCCTCCTGGTCTTTCTTGACGGAGAGGCGGATGGCCGTCAGCAGCTTTCGCTGGGGTATTCGCAGACGGAAGGTCAGGAAGACGTGCGTGCCCAGCAGGAGAACGATCATTGGCCAGCCCCAGAGCCAGGTGCTTAGCAGCGAGAAGAAGTCGTTGATGGTCTCCATAGGCAGTACAAGGTCATTGGTGATTCTTACTACGCCAGTGGCGGATGAGGAAGTAGGCAGCGACTGCCACGACGATGACGACGATGGCGAGCACGATGTAGTGGTTGTAGCGCTCGATGGTGGCGTTGAGCTCCTCTTCGGGCACGACGGCATGCAGATACCATCCCAGTGCAGCCAGGATGCTGTGCCAGAGGGCAGCGCCCAGCGTGGTGTAGAGCAGGAACTTGCCATAGTGCATGCGTGCCAGTCCGGCAGGGATGCTGATGAGATGGCGGATGCCTGGTATGAGGCGTCCCGTCAGCGTTGCCGCCACCCCGTGGTCGTCGAAGTAGCGCTCGCTCTTCTCCACCTTCTCCTGATTGAGCAGGCACATGCGCCCCCACTTGCTGTTGGCAAACTTGTAGATGACGGGACGCCCCACATAGAGCGCCACGACATAGTTGATGGTGGCTCCGACGGCGGCTCCTATCGTGGCAAAGAGCACGATGAGCACCACACTGAGATTGCCCGCCGCGGCATGATAGGCAGCAGGGGCAACGACGAGCTCGGAGGGTACGGGCACGACGGTGCTCTCGAGGAGCATGAGCAGGAAGATGTTGGGATAGGTGAGATTATTGAGTAGCCAGTTCATTGCAATCGGTCTTTGATGTAATTATAGTAATCCTTCGGCTCGACATCGTCAGGGAACAGATGCCCGAGGGCCACGCGGCAGGCACGCGGGTCGACGTCGCAAGCCTCGCGCAGGTAGTGCAGGAACTCGTCGTAGTGCTTCAGCTCATAGCAGCAGAGAGCCATGTAGGGATAGCCCTCGGAGGCCTCTGTACCCACGACGCGGAAGTACTCCTTGAACATTCGGTAGGCGAGCTCAACCATCTTGTTGTCGTAGAACGAGATGATGATGCGCAGGATGGTCTGGCTGGGCGAGTCGCTCTGGCGTACAGCCTCATGGAAGAAGCGCTCTGCCTCGTCGTATCGGCCTGAGGAGAGCATGACGTGCCCCTTCTCGACGAGTGTCATGACGACGTCGCCGTTGTACTGCTCTGCCTTGTCGATCATCGCCAACGCCTGGTCGGTGTCGCCCAGCTCGTTATAGCAGAAGGCCAGCTCGCAGTAGATCTCGCCCAGGTAGGGCTGCTCGTAGCTGGGATCGTCCTCCTGCACCTGCAAGGCAGCCTCCGCAGCATTGTTCAGCACGTCGATGGCCTCCCTGCAGCGCCCGAGGTTATACAGGCAGATGCCTTGGTAGAGCAGTCCGTACTCATCGTCGGGCTCGCGCTCAGAGTATCGCCGGAAGTACTTCAGCGCCTCCTCGTAGTTGGCGAGCTGGAACAGTCCGGTGGCTTTCGACAACAGGCTGCCGGCATCGTCGGGGTCGATGGCGATGGCAAACTCGCTGCTCTGCACGCTGTTGCTGAAGTCGCGGTTCATATACTGCGTATAGGCCAGGGCATTCCAATAGCGCTTGGAGAATGGGTCGACGTCGACGAGCTCTGTCCATAGGCGCTCGCTGTCCTTGTACTTCCCCACGCCGAAGAGCGTACGTGCCATCAGCTCCTTGAAGTCGGCCGACTCCTCATGATGGGCTCGCGACATCCACTCCAAGGACTTCTCGCTGAGGTTATAGTCGAGGAAGATGTTTGCCACGTCGACGATGAAGTCCTGATGCTCCTCCTCGGGAGTCTTCTCGAGCTCGCTCTGGAGGTAGGCCTCGGCACCGTCGACATCGCCCTCGGCGAGCATGATCTCTGCCTTGTCGTAGACGAAGTCGGCCTCGTCGGTCTCGGTGATCATGTCGAGGTAGGTGCGGGCCTTGTCGATGTCGCCGTCCCAGAGGGCCTCGTGAATCTTATAGGTCAGCGGGGCGACGGCACCTGGCGATAGGCTGAGGGCAAAGTCGATGGCAGCATCGGCCTTGTCGAAGTTCTCGTTCAGCTGGTAGTAGTCGGCAATCTCGGCCAGCTCGTCGGCATCGAGGAAGACGGGCTGCCCTGTGCTGAGGGCCTCCTCGTATTCCTCGAGCATCTCTCGGAACTCCTTGCTGTCAAAATATTCGTCGCCAGTCCTTTTCACGATGAACGTCGAGCGGTGATTATTGCGTCTTTGCAGGTCAGCTGCGCAGACCAACGGTCTTGTTGAACACGGGATGATCGGGCGTGGAGTCGAGGTCGACGTTGAAATAGCCGATGCGCTGGAACTGCAGATAGGTCAGGGGCTGCATCGTGGCAGCAAAGGGCTCGATGATGCAGTCGCTCAGGACGGTCAGCGAGTCGGGATTGATAATCTGTCTCATGGCAGTGACGGCATCGCACTGCTGC
>CAMNHM010000104.1 GCA_946539475.1 uncultured Prevotellaceae bacterium
GAACGTCCGTCCGGTCGTAAGCGTCAAGCAGCTTACGCACCGTCGCGTCGTCGGCTTGTACAGCGACAGCGTGCAACAGTGTAATCACTAAGATGAAGAGGATTCTGTTTGCTAATCTCATCATAATATTACTTGGAGATTTGCTTTGTGTCGACACTTGGACTCGAACCAAGGACCCCCACCATGTCAAGGTGATACTCTAACCAGCTGAGCTATGCCGACAGGTCGTTTGAATTTTGCGGTGCAAAGGTAATCATAATATTTGGAATAACAGCCAAACGACTGTAATATTCAACATTTATTAACATTCTTCTTGCTTTTTTGTGCCGTTTTCTGCTGTATTCTGTGTAACTTTGTGGCCGGAAACAAGAATAATGCTGAGATAGACATGGGCAACATCAAGATCAGGAGAGGCGCGTTTGACACGCAGCTCGAACTCGAGCATGCCGGGGTGAGGGCAGGATTTCCTTCGCCAGCCGACGACTATATCCACGAGACACTAGACTTCAACCGCGACTATATCCGCCATCCTGAGGCGTCGTTCTATGGCGACGTCGAGGGCGACTCAATGAAGGATGCCGGCATTTTTGACGGCGACAGGGTGATTATCGACCGTGCCGTAGAGCCTAGCGATGGATCTATCGTCGTGGCTTTCTGGAATGGCGAGTTCACGATGAAGTACCTTGACCTGACGCATCGCAGCGAGGGATATATCGAATTGCGTCCGGCGAACAATGACTACCCTGCGTTCCGTGTGAATGCTGGCGACACGTTCGAGGTGTGGGGGACGGTCATCCACCTCATCCGCTCGTTCGAACGCGTGTAGTGGGCTATTGCTGCGACTGCCGAATGTTTTTCGCGAGGCGCTTAGCCAGAGCCATGATGGTGAGGATGGGCGGCAGGCCTAGTGCCTGTGGCAGTATGGTCGCATCGCAGACGTAGAGGTTGTCGGGCAGCAGCGACGAGTGTAGCGTGGCAGTCTCGTTGGCCGTCAGGGGCAGCATGCCTCCGGGGTGTCCGGCGTTGAGCGTGCCGAGGAAGATGTCGCGGGCATCGACCCCCATGTGGGTGAGGATCTGTCGGCAGTCGTCGACGCCTTGCTTCAGGCGCTGGCGGTCGAGGTCTGTCAGCGTTTTCTGCATCCTGTGGCTGCTGACGTCGCCTTGCTCTGTATCTGCGAGCTTGATCATGAGGCTCACGATGGAACTCATGGGGCGTCGCCACTGTCGGTTGAAGAAAAAGCTCAGCCAGTCGATGTAGGGGGAGAGGATGTAGTGGTCGCGACGGCTGACGAAGGGCATGAGTAGCTGGCGGTCCTGGCGGGCGTTCTCCCAAGGTGCTGCTACACAGAGCACGGGGTCGACGAAGAGCGTCGGCTGGCAGTCGATGCCTGATCGGCGAAGGATGTCGGGTGTGCTGTAGCCTCCTGCTGCTAGGATGATGGTGTCGGCTTCGAAGGTCGTCTTTACAAGCCCCTTCATGGCATGGACACGTCGGGCCCTGCCACCCTCGATCTCGATATGCGTCACGCGACATCCCGTGACTACCGAGAGCCCTTCGAGCAGTTCGCGCGTGTCCCATTTGGCACGTGTGGGACAGCCGATGGAGCAGTGTCCGCACAGCTTGCAGCGCTCGGGGCGCAACAGCTTGGGCATCGCTTGCGGGTCGAACCCCAGCTGGCTCATGGCTTCGAAGGTCTGGCGGGTAATGCCGACCAGTAGCGCTGGTGGTCGGTGGTGATGGGCAGCTCGTGGAACAGTTCGTTGAACTCCGCGTCGAGGTCGATGCCGAGCGCTTTCAGCCCTTCGTCAGCTCTGACGGCGTTGCCCGTGGCCAGAGTCGTGGTGCCTCCCACTCCCCGTCCATAAACCATGACCATCTCGCGGGCGCGGTCGATGCGCATGTTGGGGAACAGCAGCTGTATGAGTCTTTCGTCGAAATAGAGTCCTGTCTTGCGGAAGGTTGCCAGCTTGTCGAGCGGCAGAGAGAGGGGTCGGAACTGCCTGCCCTCTTCGAGGATGGTCACTTCGCTGTCGTTCGACAACTCTCGGGCGATCTTTGCGCCACCGGCACCGCTTCCGATGACGATGACCTTTCGTTTGGTGTTCATGGGGTGTATGGTTTTTCTTCTATATGGGTAATTTGCGCCATATCCATCTGGGGATAAGGCGCCAGAGAGGCGTCAGTATGCGGTATCTCCAGTCGATGACCCTGACATGGCTTCGGCTCTTGATGGCTTGCATGATCTCGGCTGCTACACGCTCGGGGCGGAGCATCATCGGATAGCGGGTGCCGCTGAGCAGGGGCGTGTCGACAAAGCCGGGGCGCAGGTCGGTGATGTGCAGGTCGAGGCGTCGGCTGGCGGCCTGTTGCTCCAGTGCCTGCAGATAGGTCGCCTGGTAGGCCTTTGAGGCAGAGTAGGAGGGTGCGGGCCCTAATCCCTTCGTGCCGGCTATCGACGATATGACGGCTATGTGCCCATGTCCTGCCTCGGCAAAGTAGCGATAAGCCTCGCCCACCATCCGGGTGAAGGCGTTGCAGTTGGTGTCGACGGTCGCCTGTTCGATGTCGGGCAGCAGCTCGCGGTTTACCTTCCCGATGCCTGCTGCATAGAAGAAGAGGTCGATGCCGCCTAGCTGGCTGATGAGCTGTCGCAGCTGTTGTGTTGCTTCGACGCTGGTGACGTCGATCTGTGATGTTTTGACTTGGTGTGGCGTGGCTGTGGTCTCCGTACGCAGCTTTTCGAGTAGCTCCTCCCTGCGCGCTGCCACGCCCACGGTCCATCCGTCGGCTATGAGTAGGCGTGCAATTTCGCGTCCTATTCCTGACGATGCTCCTATGACGATTGCTTTTTTCATTATTTTATGATTGAGGTGATGTTGATTCTATGCTGTTGGGGACGGTGTTTATGGTGTATGGTTTTGACCCGCCAGTGGTGGCCAGGCAGCAGGGGTGTCCCTCGGTGATGCGCTGCCGGGCCCATTGCTCAGCCTCTGGTGCTTGGAATGTCCAGGCGGTGTCGGTGCCCACATGTCCTTTAAGTCCAAGTGCTTTCAGGTTTTTGAGTGACTCCTGCGTGCGCACGATAAAATAGGTGTCGTGCAGAGGTCGCGGCTAAGGCGTGCAAGCCAACCGTCGACGTGTCCCACTTCCGATCCGTAGGCGATACACGGCTTATGCTGACTTTTCATGATGCCTGCCGCCTCGCAGAAGAAGACGCAGAGGGCATCGGCAAAGGTGCGCGTCAGCGTCGACCCTTCGCAGAGCACTGCCGCATGGCTGCGCGAAGCGGCTCGCAAGAGTGGGAAGAAGAAGAGCGTGGAAAACCGGAACAGGCGGACGCTTCCAGAGAAGTACCCGCTGACGCGATCCGTGTCGAGCGTCATGACGGTCATCTCTATCTTGTCCGTTCCGAGCTGTTGCTCCAGCTGCCTGGTCAGCGCCACCACACGGGCATCAGCGCCGGTGTTCCTGGCACCGTTATAGCCCACGAGCAGCACCTTGACAGGCTTCCCCTGCTGCCATTCCTCGTATTTCAGTAGGCCCATGCGTGAGAGCAGTCGTGCAAATCTTGAGATCCACACCACTGCTCTTACGATGTAGGAAAGCGATCTGTCCATCGGCTTTTCTTTCTTCTCCTTTGTCTTTGTGCTGTTTAGTGAAAATGCTGTAGCTCTTATCCCATCACCACGTCGAGTACCATCATTAGGACGAAGCCGATGGCAAATCCTATCGTGCTGAAGTTGGTATGACTGCCAGTCGATGCCTCCGGGATGAGTTCCTCGACAACGACGTAGAACATGGCACCTGCCGCAAAGGCCAGCATGTAGGGCAATACGGGCATGAGCATCGATGCCAGCAGCACGACGGCAAGTCCGCCAATCGGCTCAACGGCACCGCTGAGGCTGCCGATGAGGAATGATCGCCTGCGGGAGTTGCCCTCTGCCCGCATGGGCATGGAGATGATGGCTCCCTCAGGAATGTTTTGTATCGCAATACCTAGCGAGACAGCCACCGCCGACGCCAGTGAGATGTTGGCAACGCCCTGCTCAGCACCTGCAAACACTACACCGACAGCCATGCCCTCAGGCAGGTTGTGGATGGTGACGGCCAGAGCCAGCATGGCTGTGCGCGATAGTCGTGAGCGGGGACCCTCAGGCTTGTCGGTGCCCAGGTGCAGGTGTGGGGTCACCTCGTCGAGCACCAGCAGGAAGCCGATGCCCAACAGGAATCCCACCGCAGCAGGCACAACTGCCCATACTCCTTGTTGCTCCTCCATCTCCATTGCAGGGATGAGCAGCGACCATACGGAGGCGGCTACCATCACGCCTGAGGCAAAGCCTAGAAGGGTCTTCTGCAGGCGTGGCGACATCTCGCCGCGCATGAAGAAGACGAATGCCGCCCCTAGCATGGTTCCCAGCAAGGGGATGAGAAGTCCTAGTGCGAGCGTCATTTGTTGGCAGGTTCCCACTTACAGCGGACGGGCGACACGATGGCACCTTCCTTCTTCAACTCAGCAAAAGCCTTATCGACTTCTTTGCGGTCGGCACCCAGTGCCTTGGTCACGTCGCCAGCGGAAACGGGCTTGCCGGCTTCCCGCATGGCCTGTAATACTTGTTCTTTCATGATGTTTGTTACTAATAAGTTGTTGTTTGTTGTTGTACAGATTGCGTACAAACGCATGTCTATCGGGTTGCAAAGATACGCAATTTTAGCGAAAGCACCAAATTTAGAGCGACACAATCATTATATGAAGTGAAATAGGCTTGTTTGCTCCGTTTTTTTCGTATCTTTGCAGCAGAATTATCGTTAGGTTGAAAGCAAATATGGATCATAACAAAAATATGCTGAAATGGATACGAAGAGACAGATTATAATGGAATCGTCGGCGGCAAATGACTATCCGAACAAGATGACTCCTGAGCAGGCAAGGACATTTCGCGACGATGTGCTGAATATTGTCGGGCAGATACCTGCAGGCAGGGTCACCACCTATGGGATGATTGCTGCATGGGCGGGATGGCCCAGCCACTCCAGGATGGTGGGGCGTACGCTGCGCTATACGCCAGGTGCCGAGCTGCTGCCTTGCCATAGGGTGGTGAACATCGCCGGACGGACGGCGCCGGGATGGAGTCGCCAGCGAGAGCTGTTGGAGGAAGAAGGAATCACTTTCCTTCCGAATGGTCATGTCGATATGCGACGCCATCTGTGGCAGCCAGAGAGCGAAGAGTGACACCATCGGGTGGGCAGGAAGTGTTAATCTTTCATAACAATCATCGTCGCTCGTTCAACTTCTTTCAGACTAAGCCGTCAATTACACTATAAGTGTATTATCAACCTAATGTATTCAACTTATGAAAAGGATTATTCTTTCATTGCTGGCACTCGCAAGCCTTACGGCGTCAGCTCAGTTTGGTGCTCCCAGACAAAACCCCACCGTTCCCTCAGTAACCGCAAACGTGGTTGAAGACTTTAAGCCTGCAACGACCAATCAGGACAACAAGCAGTACCCGATGGTCAACTCGCAGCGCATGGTGCGCGCACAGATTATGGCTCCCCAAGCCACTTTCGTCGGCCTGGACATTGCTGGCAAGATCTACCAGATGACCAAGGACGAGAATGGCCTGTGGACAGGTACTTCAGAGCCTCAGGACGAGGGCTTCCACTACTATCAGCTGAACATCGACGGTGCCTCCGTGCCCGATCCGGGCAGCAGGTACTACTATGGTGCCAGCCGTTGGGGCAGTGGTATCGACATCCCCGCTGCCGACGAGGAGTTCTACACGGTGAAGAACGTGCCGCAGGGCTCCATCAGCGAGGTCTACTACTGGTCGTCGGTGCAAGAGAAGATGCGTCACGGCTATCTCTATCTGCCCAACGAGTATTTCGCCAATCCCACGAAGAAATACCCCGTGCTCTACCTGCAGCATGGCATGGGCGAGAACGAGACGGGCTGGAGCGCTCAGGGAAAGACGGGCATCATCATGGATAACCTCATCGCTGCCGGCAAGGCTGTGCCGTTCATCATCTGGATGGACAACGGTCTCGACACACGTCGTCCCGGCGATGCTGCTCCTGGCCAGGGAGGCTTCGGAGGCTTCGGCGGACAGCGTCCGCAAGGCCAGCAGGCTGGTCAGCGTCCGCAGGGCCAGCAGGGCGGTCAGCGTCGCGGTGGCTTTGGTGGCTTCGGCTTCAATGCCTTCCAGGATATCCTGCTGAAGGACATCATCCCCATGGTCGAGAAGAACTATCGCGTCATCGCCGATCCTCAGCATCGTGCTATGGCAGGTCTTTCGATGGGTGGCATGCAGACACACACCATCACGCTGGCCAATCCCACGACGTTCGCCTATGTGGGCATGTTCAGCGGAGGCTCGTTCAATGTCGACGAGGTGAAGGAGAACCCCGACTTCCAGAAGACCAACAAGGTGCTCTTCATGAGTGCCGGCGGTCGTGAGACGGGCATGGCTGAGGGCGACCGCAGCGTGGTCAAGGCTGCCCAGAGCTTGAAGGCCATCGGCATCAATGCCCACAGCTACATCTCGCCTGAGACCGCTCACGAGTGGCAGACCTGGCGACGCAGCCTCTATCAGTTTGCCCAGCTGCTGTTCAAGTAAGAAGTTCCTTCCCCCCTCTTAAAAGGATAGACTATTTTTGTCTGATTAAATACGAAGGCACGAAGACGAGAAATTCTCTTCGTGCCTTCGTTTTCAGTTAAAGGTGCTATAACCCTGCATTAACGAAGCAGCTCGAGAGATACGTTCCTACGGCATGAGAGATACGTTCCTACGGCATGAGAGATACGTTCCTACGGCATTGGTGATACGTTCCTACCGATATAACAACAGCAGCTGCAACGATGAAAGGTTGCAGCTGCTGTGTCGATATGTCGGAGCTACTACAGGTTGGCCAGCTCGACGGCCTTGTCGACGGCAGCGCTGAGGCCGTCGGCATTCTTGCCGCCTGCCTGGGCGAAGTGGGGCTGTCCGCCGCCGCCGCCTTGGATGAGCTTGGCAGCCTCGCGCACCATCTGACCAGCGTTCAGGCTGTGCTGCTGCACCAGGTCGTCGCTCATCATGATGGTGAGCTGCGGCTTGTCGTTGTGAACCGTGCCCAGCACGCAGAGCAGCGTGCCTTGAACGGCAGCGCGCACCTTGAAGGCAAGGTCCTTGGCCGTGGCGGGCTCCATGGGCATTACGGCTGTGATCACCTTCACGCCGCCCATCACGCGAGCCTTCTCCACCAGCTGGCTGGCAATGCGCTCAACGGCCTGTGCCTGGAAGTTCTCGATCTCCTTCTTCATGTGGTCGTGCTCCTCAATATATTTCTGGATGACACCCTGCAGGTCCTTGGCATTGTTGAAGAACGAGCGGACGGCCTTCATCGTGTCCTCGATGTTGTAGAGCAGTTCTTCGCACTCACGGCCCGTCTTGGCTTCGATGCGGCGGATGCCGGCAGCCACGGAGCTCTCGCCCGTGATCTTGAAGAAGCCGATGTGTCCCGTGCTCTTGGCATGGATACCGCCGCAGAGCTCGCATGACGGTCCGAAGCGTACCACGCGCACCTTATCGCCGTATTTCTCGCCAAAGACGGCGATTGCTCCCATCTTGCGGGCTTCCTCGATGGGCGTCTCGCGCTGTTCGTCGAGCTGGATGTCCTGGCGGATGAGGTCGTTGACGAGCCTCTCCACGTCTCGCAGCTGCTCGTCGCTGACTTTCTCAAAGTGCGAGAAGTCGAAGCGCAGCGTGTCGGGGCTGACGAAGGATCCCTTCTGCTCCACATGGTCGCCCAGCACCTGCTTCAGCGCATAGTCGAGCAGGTGGGTGGCAGTATGGTTGGCAGCCGAAGCCTCACGCTTGTCGGTGTCGACGCAAGCCATGAACTCAGCTGTCGGGTCTTTGGGCAGCTGCTTGACGATATGTATGCTCTGGTTGTTCTCGCGCTTGGTGTCGACGATCTCGATGGTCTCGTTCTCGTTCACCAGCACGCCCTGTTCGCCTACCTGTCCGCCCATCTCTCCATAGAACGGTGTGTAGTCGAGCACAAGCTCGTAGTAGGTGCTCTTCTTCTGCGTCACCTTGCGATAGCGAAGGATGTGGCAGGTGTATTCGGTATAGTCGTAACCCACGAACTGCTGTTCGCCGGCAGCAAGCTCCTCCCAGTCGCTGTTCTCCACCTGGGCGGCGTTGCGGGCGCGGTCTTTCTGCTTCTGCATCTCCTCGGCGAACTGCTTCTCGTCGACGGTAAGGCCGTTTTCACGGCAGATGAGCTCTGTCAGGTCGAGGGGGAAGCCATAGGTGTCGAACAGGCGGAAGGCCTGTACGCCGTCGAGCTCAGTCCTACCCTCAGCCTTCATCGTGGCCATTGCCTTGTCGAGCAGCGAGATGCCCTTGTCGAGGGTACGCAGGAACGACTCCTCCTCCTCCTTCATCACGCGCCCTATGAGCTGCTGCTGAGCCTTCAGCTCAGGGAAGGCGTCGCCCATCTCCTCGACGAGCGTGGGCAGCAGTTTGTAGAGGAAGCCCTCCTTCTGCCCCAGGAATGTGTAGGCATAGCGGACGGCGCGGCGCAGGATGCGGCGGATGACGTAGCCAGCCTTTGCGTTCGATGGCAGCTGACCGTCGGCTATCGAGAAGGCTACGGCGCGCAGATGGTCAGCGCAGACGCGCATGGCGACGTTGACATCGTCCTGCTCTTTGGTGATGGGCGACTCCGTCTCTTCCTCGAACGTCACATATTTCATGCCAGTAATCTGCTGCTCGGCCTTGATGATGGGCTGGAACACGTCAGTATCGTAGTTCGAGTGCTTACCCTGAAGCATGCGGACGAGGCGCTCGAAGCCCATGCCCGTGTCGATGACGTTCATCGAGAGCTTCTCCAGCGAGCCGTCGGCTTTGCGGTTGAACTGCATGAAGACGAGGTTCCAGATCTCGATTACCTGTGGGTCGTCCTTGTTCACCAGCTCGCGTCCCGACTTTCCGCTGGCAGCACGCTGCTCAGGTGTGCGCGAGTCGACATGTATCTCAGAGCATGGTCCGCAGGGGCCCGTGTCGCCCATTTCCCAGAAGTTGTCGTGCTTGTTGCCGTTGATGATGTGGTCCTCAGGCACATGCTTGGCCCAGTAGCTGGCAGCCTCGTCGTCGCGGGGAATGTTCTCCTCGGGCGAGCCCTCGAAGACGGTGACGTAGAGGTCCTCTGGATTCAGCTTCAGCACGTCGACCAGGTATTCCCATGCCATGTCGATGGCGCCCTCCTTGAAGTAGTCGCCAAACG
>CAMNHM010000105.1 GCA_946539475.1 uncultured Prevotellaceae bacterium
GAAGCCATGCAGGCCCAGGAGGAAGAGAAAGCCGCTGCCGAGGAGGCCAAGGCTACGGCCAAGGCCGAGAAGGAGGCTGCCAAGGCTAAGAAGCCCGGCATGATGAGCAAGGTGTGGAAGGCCGTCATCACAGCCGTCACCTCTACCCTCGCCACCATCCTCGGCACATATATCAGTGACAAGGTGACGGGCAAGAAGACCAAGTCGTCGACATCGGCCACGGGGCGCGTGGTGAAGAATGCCACCAGCGCTGCCACACGTTCCATCACCAAGGAACTTACACGCGATATCTTAGGAAATCTTGTAAAATAGATTGAACATTGAACATTGAACATTGAACATTGAACATTGAACATTGAACATTGAACATTAACTAATGAAAATTATTAATCAACTATTCATGACGCTGCCACTGCTGACAGCGATGCCTGTTATGGCCCAGGATGAGAATCCTGACAAACTAGTGATCAACGAACTGATGCAGTCGAACATCGACTGCATCATGGACGACCTGAACGAATTCCCCGACTCGTGGGTGGAGCTCTACAACCCCACCGACAAGGCCATCGAACTGAGTGACTACAAGATTGGCACTTCCGACAAGCTGAAGAAGGCCAATGCGCTGCCCTCCCGGAAAGTGCCGGCGAAGGGATTCGTAGTGATCTATTGCGACAAGTCACGCGAAGACGGCGATAAGGTCTCCCTCCACACCGACTTCCGCCTCGAATCGGGCAAGGACGGTGCCGTCTGCCTCTTCAAGGGCGATGCCGTCATCGACCAGGTCACCGGGATGAAGAAACAGCCCGCACCCAACATCGCCTACGGCCGTGAGACCGACGGCGCCGACAAGTGGGGCTACCAGCTGACACCCACCCCCGGCAAGGCCAACACCGGCGGCATCTGCGACGCCAAGCAGATACTGGGCGAGCCCGTCTTCAGCGAACCGGGACGTGTCACCGCCGGAGCCCTCAGCCTGAAATTGGACATCAGCGCGCCCGAGGGCTCGCCTGAGGGAACCATCGTCCGCTATACCACCGACGGCACAGAGCCCAACGAGACGAGCAAGCGCCTGAGGGGAAAGATCCACATCACCCAGTCGACGGTCGTCAAGGCCAAGCTCTTCTGCGACGGATGGCTGTCACCCAGAGCCACGGCACAGTCGTATATCAGCCACGGGCGCGACGTCACCATCCCCGTCGTCTCCATCTCCATCGACAACAGCTATCTCGACGACTCGAAGATAGGCATCTACGCCAACAACGGCAACGACAAGCGCAACGACTGGCGACGGCCCCTCAACATCGAGTTCTTTTTCGACGAGGGGAAGAGCAGTGTCATCAACCAGCTCTGCGAGGCTCGCGTGGCTGGTGGACAGTCGAGAAACGCAGTCCTGAAGACCCTCGCCATCTACGCCAACAAGCGCTTCGGCGAGAAACGATTCAACTATGAATTCTTCCCCGACGACAAGCCGGGACTCACCGACTTCAAGTCGCTCATGCTCCGCAACGCGGGCAACGACTTCGACTATCTCTACATGCGCGACCCCATCATCCAGCGCAATGCAGCCCGCCATATCGACCTCGACTGGCAGGCCTACCGCCCGGCAGTCCTCTATATCAACGGACAATACCGAGGCATGCTCAACATCCGCGAGCGTTCCAACGAAGACAACATCTACACCAACTACGACGGCCTCGAAGACCTCGACATGTTCGAGAACTGGTGGGAGCTGAAGGAAGGCTCGTGGGACAACTACAACGCCTTCAAGGCCTTCTACGAACAGGAGGGCCACACACTGGCCGAATACGAGCAGTGGATGGACGTGGAGGAGTTCATCAACCTGATGATCATCAACCTCTACCACACCAACTTCGACTTCCCGGGCAACAACATCGTCATGTGGCGCCCACTGGCCCAGGACGGACGATGGCGCTGGATCATGAAGGACACCGACTTCGGACTCGGACTCTATGGCCGCGACCCCAACTACAAGATCATGGACTGGCTCTACAACCACAACTACGACAAAGACCAGAACTGGGCCAACAAGCCCGAGCACACGGTGCTATTCCGCCATCTCATGGACGACGCCGACGCCCGCCGCATGTTCATCGACCGCTGCTACATCTACATGGGCGACTTCCTCAACCAGAAGCGCATCGAGCAGTTGATGGACCAGATGATGGCCGAGGCAAAGCCCGAGATCGTCAGGCAAAAGGACGTCAACAAGCCAAGCTGGGCATGGTGGGGCTACGATGCCGAGAACGTGCTCAACGACGAGATCAAGTCGATACGCACATGGCTCAGCAAGCGCGGCAATGCCTTCAGCAAGAACATCGCCGACTACTACAAGCTGGGCACGCCTATCACGCTGACCATCAGCCAGGAACAGGCAGACCAACAAGCCGCCATCAGCTTCAACGGCCACCGTCTGTCGGAGGGCACGTTCGACGGGAAGTTCATCAAAGATCACCAGATAACGCTCCAGGGCGACGAGCAGGTCAACGGGTGGCTCGTGAAGACCGTCACCTCAAGCGGCATGAGCGAGGAGACCATCACCGGCCCGCAGCTCACGCTGACCATGCCCCAGTGCAACAACCTCAGCATCACGGCGCTGACACAGACCACCGCCATCCGAAGCGTGGAGAGCACAAGACTGCAGACCGACGATGCCGTCTACGACCTGCAAGGCCGCAAAGTGGCTGAGAGTGCTTCGGACAATCTGCCCCGTGGTATTTACATCATCAACGGGAAGAAAGTGGTCAAATAAACATTTAAACAAATAAAAACTGTGCCGACCGCGCCGTTTTCGCTCTAACACATTAGATATCAATGCTATAATAACGGCATAGTTGCTCCAAAACCTAGCCGCAACTATGCCGTTATTATGCCGTTTAGCCGCAAAGAAACATTCCTGCTGACGAATAGGGGCCTTCAAAGTGGGAGGAAGGTACATCTATAGTGGAAAGAAGGTACATCCAAAGTGGTAGAGAGGTGCCTTTAAACTACCTTTCGCCTTGGCGCAAAATACCTTACGCGCCTACGCAAAACACCTTACGCGTATACGCAAAATGGAAGAGGCTTCAGAAGCACAGCCAATCTTCAAGGGATAAGACGGGTTAATCTCTGTCAAGAAATCAGAATGAAGAGCCCAAAAATCACCGAAAAACGTGTCAAAATATCGGAAACAGGCCAAAAATAGCAGGGTTGGTAGCAGGATTGTAGCGGCATTTAAGGCAACCCCGCTACCGATAATGCACTGCATCACAGCATATTATGGAAATTGTAGCGGGGATAGCGGGGTTTTTCGCGTTATATGTATTAGTACGCCTCGCGATATTTGCTGCTGTCCTTGTCGCCGAGCATGCTGAGGTAGCTCTGATAACGGCTCTGGGCGATATAATGGTCCTCGAGGGCCTGCAGCACGGCACAACCCGGCTCATGGGTATGGGTGCAGTTGGAGAAACGGCAGTCCTTGGAGAAACGGAATATCTCACGGAAATAGCTGGTAAGCTCCTCGGGCTCCATGTCGAAGGAACCGAAGCCCTTGATGCCCGGTGTGTCGATGAGCCAGCCGCTGCCGATGGAGATCATCTCGGAGAAAGTAGTGGTGTGCTGGCCCGTATCGTGGGCATCAGAGATGTCTGCCGTGCGGAGGTTCACGCCCGGCACAAGACTGTTGATGAGCGTGGACTTGCCCACCCCGCTGTTGCCGCTGAGCAGCGTGACGCGGTCGGAGAGCAAAGGGCGCAGCGCGTCGACCCCCTCGCCCGTGGCGGCAGAGATCTGCCGGCACTCATAGCCCACGGTCTCGTAGAGCGTGACGAGCATCCCGAGGTAGCGGCGCTCGTCGTCGTCGTAGAGATCGGTCTTATTAAATAATAGGATCACGGGCACGCGATAGGCTTCGGCCGAAGCCAGGAACCGGTCGATGAAGGTGGTGGAGGTCTGTGGATGGCTGACGGTGACCAGGAGCAGTGCCTGGTCGACATTGGCGGCAATGATATGACTCTGCTTGGAGAGATTCTGGGAGCGCCGGATGATATAGTTGCGACGGTCGGCAATCTCAGTGATGAGGGCGGTGCCCTCGGGATTGGGGACAATCGTCACGCGGTCGCCCACAGCCACGGGATTGGTGCTGCGGATGCCCTTCAGGCGAAAGTTGCCCTTGACCTTGGAATCAATCAGCTGGCCATCGTCCGTGAGGACGGTGTACCAGCTGCCTGTATTCTTGACGACAAGACCGTGCATTTTAGACGGTCATGATTTCCTTGTTCTTGGCCTCGATGAGGGCGTCGAGCTTCTTGATGTACTTGTCGTGGAGCTTCTGCAGCTCGAGTTCAGCATCCTTCTCGTTGTCCTCTGAGAGTCCGTCCTTGATGGCCTTCTTGAGCTTGTCCTTGATGTCGGCACGCACGTTGCGCACCTCCACCTTGGCCTTCTCGGCGATCTTGTTGCACTGCTTCACCAGGTCGCGGCGACGCTCCTCGGTGGGCTGCGGGATGTTCAGACGGATCACCTCGCCATTGTTCTCGGGGGTGATGCCCACGTCGCTGTCCATGATAGCCTTCTCGATGGCCTTGATCTCCTTGCGGTCCCAGGGCTTGATGGCGATGGTGCGGGCATCGGGCACGCTGACGTTGGCCACCTGGTTCAGGGGCACCTTGCTGCCGTAGGAGTCCACGCGGACAGCATCGAGGATAGCCACATTGGCACGGCCCGCACGGATGCGGTTCAACTCGTCCTCGAGGAACATGGCTGCCATCTCCATGCGCTCCTCGCTCTTCTTCAATGTCTCTTTTACGTCGATCATAACTCTACTGATTGATTAAACATTTTACTGATTTTGACTACAAAAGTAATGTTTTTATCGCAAACTTCCAAATATTTGCCCTCAATTTGTACTTTTTTGGGAAAATAATTTTGTCCGTTTGCCACTTTTCACTATCTTTGCAGTTGATTACTACAACGACGTGACAACAAATATGCACAAGACCAATAGCTATAAGCTGGCCTGCTTGGCTGTTCTATGCATGTATTCCGTGACTGCCATGGCTCAGAAGGAGAACATGGAGACATTGTTTGACGCCCCCCACATGATGGCTTATCTGGTGGCGGGGCTCATGATCACCATCTTTGTCATGATCTTCTCCAACCGTGTGTTCTTCTACCGAGAGCAGGAAGTGAGGTCGGAGTCGGAGCGCCTCAACGCGCAGCTGGCACTGATCATGGATGCCAACATGACGCAGGCGTGGACCTACAGCCAGAGCAAGAACGTGTTCAAGATCATCTCCGGGCGCAACGGCCTCGAGAAGACCATGCTGCCCATCGACTTCTCGCAGACTTTCGAGCGTGAGGACTTCCTGGAGCTGCGCAGCAGGATGCAGGCCATCTTCGAAGGCGACCTGCTCAGCGACCAGCTCTACGCCAAGGGCGTACAGCCCAAGACAGGAGGACGACAGCGACAGTACGAGATCAACCTCTCCATCCTGCGCCGCGACCGCAGGGGCAGGCCCACGATGGTGCTGGGCGTGCAGACCGACATCACCGACGACCAGATGAAGATGGAAAAGGTGCACAAGCTGAGACTCAGGTTCCACACGGTGTTCTACTCGTCGCTCATCGACATGATCTACTTCGACGGCGACGGCTACATCAGCGACATGAACGAGAAGGCCTGCGAGACCTTACACATCGCCAACCGGGAGGAGGCCATTGCCAAGCATACCCACATCAACGACATACCTCCCTTCATCAACATCGACTTCAGGACGACGGACAGTATGCAGACCACCACGATGGTACACGCCAGCGAACTGAAGCGACTGAACCTGCTGCCGCAGGAGATCCCCGACCGGTTGTTCTACTACGAGGTGACCGTGAGCACCATCCGCGACCCGGAGGGCAACCTGATAGGCATCTTTACGGCAGGGCGCAACGTGACGGACATGGTGGAGTCCTACCACCACCAACAGGAGAGCACCAAGCTGCTCTCGCAGGCTACCCGCGACATACAGAACTACGTGGAGAACATCAACTACTCGCTGAAGGTGAGCAACGTATGGCTGATGAACTACTACCCCGACACCCACACGCTCGACATCTCCAGCGACCTCAATGCCGCGCAGTACCGCCTGCCGCAACTGCGCGCCATCACCATGATCAAGGTGAGCGACCGCCGCAAGGCCAAGGGCCTGCTCATGAGGATGGACCGCCGGCACCCGGGCATCATCAACTCGACGCTGCACACGATTATGCGCGACGAGCAGGGGCGCGACGTGTTCCTGCACTTCAACGTGATGCCCATCTACAATGCCAGCGGAGAGCTGACCCACTACTTCGGCATGTGCCGCAACGTGACCGAGATGACCTATACGGAGATCAAGTTGCGCCAGGAGACAGAGAAGGCCCAGGAGACGGAACAGCTGAAGAACACCTTCCTGCTGAACATGAGCTACGAGATACGTACGCCGCTGAACGCCGTGGTGGGATTCGCCGAACTCTTCAAGGAAGAGCACGACGTGGAGGACGAACCCGTCTTCGCCCAGGAGATCAAGCAGAACACCAGCGAGCTGCTCAAGCTGATCAACGACATCCTCTTCATCTCGCGGCTGGATGCCAGGATGATCGAGTTCGACTATCAGGAGGCCGACTTCGCCACCATGTTCGAAGCCTGGTGCTACATGGGATGGAGCACCCTCGACCCCAGCATCAAGATGGGAGTGGACAATCCCTACAACCACCTGACGGCACGACTGGACACGCAGAACCTGGGAATGGTAATCGAGAAGATATGCGCCTTCTCGGCCAGCATGGTCACCGAAGGAGCCGTCAGGGCGAAGTACGAATACCGCCACGGGGAACTGATGATCACCATCGAGGACACCGGCTGCGGCATCGCCAAGGAGGACCTGCCCCATGTGTTCGACCGCTTCGTGCGCAACGCTCAGAACGAGCATTTCGGCTCAGGCCTCGACCTGCCCATCGCACAGGAACTGCTGGAACAGATGGGAGGCTCGATTGAGGTACAGTCGGAAGAGGGGAAGGGCACCAGCTTCTACCTGAGCATCCCCTGTGAGAGCGACAGTCTGGAGAAGAAATCGGAAATCATCGTATAAGAAAAGATGCACATGGAGATATTGGCCAACATACTGCTGACAGGATTCCTCAGAGGGAGCGTCGACGCCGTCTCGGTGATGATGACCCTGCTCACCGTGATCGTCTTCGCCATCTGCTGGGGACTGAACCGCATCAGCATCCTGCGCATCCGCAAGAACACCCGGCGCGCCAGAGAGATATCGACCGTGATGAAGCAAACGCTCAACCTGAGCGGCGACTACGTGCTGCAGCTCTCGCTGGCCGACAGACTGGGCCACAACATGCACGGCGACTTCCTGCCAGAGAATGGCATGACATTCGAGGAGAGCCGCGACTACATGCACCCCGACGACTGGCCTAAATACGTGGAATTCATCCACACGCTGATGAGCGGCAGACAGAAGAAGGCCGAATGCGACTTCCGCTGGAACGCCGGCACCAAGGACAAGCCCGAGTGGCGCAACATGCACGACCAGGCCATCGCCGAATATGCCAACGAAAGGGTACACACGCCCACCAACATCTTCTGCACACTCACCGACAAGACCGAATACCTGATACAGGAGAAAGAAGAGCAGCTGCTCAACGAGAAATACCGTAGGGTATACGAACAGTCAATCGTGGGACTGGCCTTCTACGACAAGGACGGCAACCTGATGACCACCAACCAGAAGATGCGGGAGATACTGAAGTTCCAGTCGGAGGACGACCCCTTCTACTACAACAGCACCATCTACGACATGCCCGACTTCCGCGACGTGATCAACCGCAGGAAGATAGAGGAACTGTGGTTCTGCACCAAGAGCGTCATCGTGGAGCGCGGCGTGAACTGCTACACAGAACTGAGACTACACCCCATCTACGACGAGCATGACGAACTGGTATACATCACCTTCAGCATCCGCGACATCACACAGGAGCGCGAGCTCTACCTGAAGAACAAACTCTATGACGAGCAGATACGCAAGCAAAGCCAGGCCATCCAGCAGTACGAGCAGGAACTGCAATACCTGATGGAGAGCTGCGATATGAGATTCTGGCGCGCCTCGTTCGCCAACCGCACCATCACCTTCCACAAGGGGCTTTCGACAGCAGAGCGCGAGATGACCTTCGACGAACTGGCAGAACAGTTCTTCGACGAGGAGCTGCGAGCCTACTACAAGAACCCGGAGAACGTGGAGCGCGTGGGAGCCATGACACGGCTCTGCAAGACGCGCCCCTTCTTCCACGAAGGCAGGGAGTACCAGTGGAACATCTTCGACAGCGTGCCCTATCGCAATGAGGCCGGCGAGCTGACCGGCACCTACGGACTGATACGCAACGTAACACCACTGATAGAGAAACAGGAACAGCTGCGCAGGGAGACGGAGCGCGCCAACGAGTCGGGACACATGAAGTCGGTATTCATGGCCAATATGACCCACGAGATACGTACGCCGCTGAACTCCATCGTGGGCTTCTCCGACGTGCTGCCCATGATGACCACGCCAGAAGAGAAGCAGGAAATCGTGAAGGTGATCATGAACAACTGCGACATGCTGCTGAGACTGATCAACGATATCCTCGCCGTATCGACACTCGACTCCGACGGCATCAAGATCATGAAGCAGGAGGTGGACTTCGCCAAAACCTTCGACGAGATATGCCTGTCGCTGACAGAGCGCGTGCAGACACCGGGGGTGGAGTTCATCAAGGACAACCCCTACGAGACACTGAAAGCCAAACTGGACCCCGGACGCATCCAACAGGTCATCACCAACTTCGTGACCAATGCCGTGAAGTACACCCAGCAGGGACACATCAAGGTGGGCTACCGCAAGGAGGGCGACGGCCTCTACATCTACTGCGAGGACACCGGTGCGGGCATCCCCAAGGAGGCACAGCAGAAGGTGTTTGAACGATTTGTAAAACTAAACGACTACGTACAAGGTACCGGCCTCGGACTGGCCATCAGCAAGGCTATCGTAGAGCGATGCAACGGCCGCATCGGGGTCAACTCGGAAGGCGAGGGCAAGGGCTCTACCTTCTGGATGTGGGTACCCTGTGAATAGTGAATAGTGAATAGTGAATAGTGATTAGTGAATAGTGATTAGTGAATAGTAATGACAAATAATAATATAATAAGGTATAG
>CAMNHM010000106.1 GCA_946539475.1 uncultured Prevotellaceae bacterium
CACATGGCGGAAAGTACTACGGAAGACATAATAGATGGCGATGGACAGAATCAGCGAGGCGCAAGCCACGGCAAACGAGAAGTGGTAGGCGTCGTTCGACGAATAGCCCAGCGACATCTCTGCCCACTCCTTGATCTTAATGGCTGCCGTGGGAGCAAACAGAGCGCCGATGTTGATAGCCATGTAGAAGATGGAGAAGCCGGCATCGCGCTTGTCGGCATACTTGGGGTCATTGTAGAGATCGCCCACCATGACCTGCAGGTTGCCCTTGAAGAGTCCTGTTCCGAAACCGATGAGCAGCAGTGCTGCCAACATCACAATAAGCGCAAAGGAGTCTCCGCCTAAGGGCACGGAGAGCAACAGATAGCCCACAAACATGATGATGATACCTGTCGTCACCATCTTGCCAAATCCAAACTTGTCTGCCAGCATACCGCCAAAGAGCGGGAAGAAGTAGACGAACATGAGGAACGAGCTATAGATTGTTCCAGCCATACCGGCCGTCAGTCCATAGTTTTCTCTCAAGAAGAGCGCGAAAACTGCGAGCATGGTGTAGTAACCGAAGCGCTCACCAGTGTTGGCTAGTGCCAACGCAAATAGTCCTTTTGGTTGTCCTTCAAACATAATTACTTAATTTTAGGGTTTTGAGTTTTTGCAATGTCAAATAGATAAGTCAGTTTCACTACGATGTTCGTAAGGTTAGAGCGATTGAAATAATCGCGCTTCGAATTGCCATAGAGGTCGCCAAGACCATAGTAGTAGCGTCCCTCGAGCAGGAAATGACCTAGGGCGGGCTGTGAGAACTCGAGGCCCACACCTCCCGCGATGCCATAGTCGACCTTGTTCTCGACGGGCATGTGATAGATGTTCGATCCCACCTGACGCCCCTGCTGATCGACGTAGTCACTGGAAACAATTGACACACGGTCGACGACGTTGTAATGGCTATAGTTCGAGATGTCGAAGTTGTAGACGGCCTTCTCGCTATGGTAGAATCCTATCTGAGGCCCCACCTGGAAATAGGCTTGGAAGCCACGACGCTCACGCCCCCATCCCAGACGGGCAAAGACGGGTATCTGGATGTAGGTAAGGTCACGCTGGTATTCCTCAGGCAGTTCAGTCTCCATATTGATGACAGGATTGTCGTCCTCGTCAAGGATACTCTCCTTCCATCCTATTTGTGCATAGTTCAACTCTGCGACGACAGCACAGATGCTGTTGAAGTACTTCTCGGAAGTGTAGCGAAACGACAGGCCTCCCGTCAGCCCTGTATGCAACGACTGCGGAATCTTCGACACAAACCCCACGTTGCTCAGCACATAGCCTCCATTCACGCCCACTGCCAGCTCGTTCCGATGCTCACCCACCTGGGCAGCCATTCGGGAGCAAGGCAACAGGACTACCGCCAGCAGCATCAGCAGGCTAATAGGATATCGTGTCAATCTTGCCATCAGTACGATAGTGAACAAACATGAATGTACGATTCTGATAGCCTCCCTCGCTGCTCACCTGCTCGAACTTCAGAGGCACCTGGGCTGGCTGGTAGCCGAAACGTCCTGCAGCGCCGTCGAATGCAGCACCATATTTGTTCAGGCCTCGCAGAAAGAACATCGCATGGTCGAAGCCCGTAAGAGCCAGAGGCGGATAGAAGGCGCTCATGCCCTGATAGAAGTTCGACAGATACTGCTGCGACAGCCGCTTTGAGAGCTGCGGCGACAGCCCTGCAAGATAAGGTGCAGGGATGTACATGTCGTACTTATGGAAACTGGCATGATGCTGCTCTGCCAAAGCCATCCACTCAGTATACCCAAACAGCGAGACACGTATGCCGGGATTGGCGGCGGTGAGGTCCTTTAGCTTGATGAGCACGACATCAAGATCGCTGCTGCGCGAAGAGTTCAGCACCACCACATTGGGCTTCTGCAGGCTGAAGGCACTGGCGAAGGCGGCATTGGCCGACTTCAGTCCCGTCAGGTTATAGCTGATGCCTTTCTGCTCGAGCTCTCTGCGCAGGGCTGCCGTGAAGGCCCCCTTCGTGCTATTTGGATCCTCGCAGTCGACGATGATGGGATGACTGTCCTTAAACCACTCCACCATCCTGCGACTGGTGATGCCATTCAGGCTCTCAGGACTTTGATACACCTGGAAGATATGCCGATTCGTCTGCAGCTGCGGGGCATTGATGGAGAAGGGGATGACAAGCATCGTACCATTCTTTTGGCAGAAAGCTGACAGCTGCTCCATCTGCTTCGAATAGAGCGGACCAAAAATAATGTCGCACTTCGCTGCCTCAGCCTTGGCGAGTGCTTCAGCGATGTCTCCATTGTCAGGTGTACTCCAAGCATGTACATCGACAGAGATGCCTTCGTGCTTCAGGCTGTCGCAGGCCATCAGCAAGCCACGATAGTACTCCACCATCCGGCGACCGTCGCCATTGAGTTCATGCAGCGGCAGCATGACGCCCATACGGATAGCCCGCTGCCGTACGTCACTGGCATCGCCAGAAGTCGTGACGGCCACGCTGGCCTGCGGAGCCGGAATCAGGATCTTCATACCTTTCTTCAGCACGAAGTCCGGACTGTCCATACCAGGATTGGCAGTGCGCAGTTGAGCCTCAGTGATACCATTGGCATGAGCAATGCCATAGATCGTCTCGCCTTTCTTCACCTTATAGGTTTGCACCGACTGCGCCAAAACACTTTCCGAGGAAAGGACAAGCATCGCCGATACCAAAAAATATCTTAATAATCGTCTCATAATCGTCTTTTTTTCGATTTTCGCCTACAAAAGTACGAAAAATGTTTGTATCTTTGCACTCTAAAAGGCAAGAAAATGAAAAAGAAATTGATATTTCTGCTTTTTGCGGCTACTTTTTGGTCGCAGGCAGCCATTTCACAGTCTGTTCAGCCATACGCGTACTATTATGACAGCAATGGAAACGAGCAGGAGTCGAGAGCCATCACCGACGAGCAGGCAAAGGTGCCGATGGAGGTGACTTTCCGCAGCAATCCATCCGACATGGAGGGCTACTCGCCGGCCTATGAGTGGCACTTCAACAAGATGGAGCAGAACGGCGATCTGAAGGAGCTCTTCGTCAGATATGAGGAAGACACACATTACACCTTCAGCGAGTCCGGCACGTTCCACATCATCCAGACCACGCACATCACCAAGGACGGCGAAGAGGTCGACTCCACATCGACGACCATCACCATCACCATCGCCAACAGCTTCCTCGACTTCCCCAATGCCTTCTCTCCCAATGACGACGGCTACAACGACACCTTCAAAGCGAAGAAGGGAGTGAAGAACATCGTCAGTTTCAGAGGAATCATCATTAATCGCTGGGGACAGAAGATATTCGAATGGAACGACCCGGAAGGCGAATGGGATGGCAAGCACAACGGCACCGACGTACGCGAGGGTGTCTACTTCCTGATTGTCACCGCAAAGGGCTCTGACGGAAAGGAATACAACATCCGCAAGGACGTCAACCTGCTCAGAGGAAAATTGGAAGGAGGCGGAACGAGTGAAAAGTGACAAGAAAATATGCGTCCTGGGCGCACGCGTACATAATCTTAAGAATATTGATGTCGACATACCCCGCAACTCGCTCACCGTCATCACCGGACTGAGCGGGAGCGGAAAGTCGTCGCTCGCCTTCGACACCATCTTCGCTGAAGGCCAACGCCGCTATATCGAGACGTTCTCAGCCTACGCGCGGAATTTCCTTGGAGGGATGGAGCGCCCCGACGTCGACAAGATAACGGGCCTCTCGCCGGTTATCAGTATCGAGCAGAAAACCACCAACAAGAATCCCCGATCTACCGTAGGCACAACGACTGAAGTCTACGACTACATGCGACTACTCTTCGCACGTGCCGGCAAGGCATACAGCTACATGACGGGTGAGCCAATGGTGAAGTACACGGAGGAGAAGGTCGTCGACATGATTCAGACGAACTATGCCGGACGGAAAATCTTCATCCTGGCACCACTGGTACGCAGCCGCAAGGGACACTACCGCGAACTCTTTGAGCAGATGCGGCGAAAGGGCTATCTAAACATTAGAGTCGACGGTGAGGTGATGGAAATCACCAGGGGCATGAAGGTCGACCGCTATAAGAACCACGACATTGAGGTGGTCATCGACAAGCTCATCCCCCCCAAACCTGACCCCAACAGCCCAGCAGTCTCCGGCACCGGCGGTTTTGAACGTCTGAAGAAGTCGGTGCATATCGCTATGCAGCAAGGCGAGGGCGTGGTCATGATCCTCGATGTCACAACGCCAGCGGAAGCTCAGCACGGACGGCTGTTCTCAAACCGTCTGATGTGCCCCACCAGCGGAATCAGCTACAGCAACCCTGCTCCCAACAATTTCTCGTTCAACTCGCCACAGGGAGCCTGCCCGAGATGTAAAGGACTGGGCTTTGTCAACGAGATCGACCTCGAGAAAGTCATCCCCAACCGCAAGCTGAGCATACACGACGGTGCGATAGTCCCTTTAGGAAAATACAAGAACCAGCTCATATTCTGGCAGCTGGATGCCGTACTCAAAAAGTTCGACTGCACGCTGAAGACACCTGTCAGCGACATTCCCGACGATGCGATGAACGAGATACTCTATGGCTCGCTGGAAAATGTTCGCATTGACAAAGAGGTGGTACATACGTCGAGCGACTACTTCGTGGCCTTCGACGGCGTCGTCAAGTATCTGAAAGACTCCATCGACGGCGACGACTCGGCTGCTGCACAGAAATGGTCCGACCAGTTCATGGCTGAGTGCGAGTGTCCTGAGTGTCACGGACATCGTCTGAACCGAGAGGCGCTAAGCTACAAGATCTGGGACAAGAACATTGCAGAGCTGGCAGACATGGACATCAGCGAGCTGCACCAGTGGATCGACGAGGTCGAAAAGCATCTCAACAGCCAGCAGCAGCAAATAGCTGTTGAGATTCTGAAGGAGATACGCACGCGACTCGAATTCCTCCTCGACGTAGGCCTCGACTATCTGGCGCTCAACCGTCCGTCGGCGTCGCTATCGGGCGGTGAGAGCCAGCGCATACGACTGGCAACGCAGATAGGCTCGCAGCTGGTCAACGTGCTCTATATCCTCGACGAGCCGTCGATAGGTCTCCACCAGCGCGACAACGAGCGGCTGATCCACTCGCTGAAGGAGCTGCGTGACTTGGGCAATACGGTCATCGTTGTCGAGCACGACAAGGACATGATGCTGGCTGCCGACTATATCGTCGACATCGGCCCACGGGCAGGTAGGAAGGGCGGTGAGGTAGTCTTTCAGGGGACTCCCGCCGACATGCTCCAGTGCAACACCCTGACTGCGCAATACCTCAATGGCACAGTGTGCGCCATCCCCCCAGCACCACAACGCCGCAAGGGCAACGGACAGTATATCGTCGTCCACGGAGCCACAGGCAACAACCTGAAACATATCGACGCACGCTTCCCGCTAGCCACGCTGACGGTGGTCACTGGCGTCAGCGGATCGGGCAAGTCGACACTCATCAACGAAACCCTGCAGCCCATACTCTCACAGCATTTCTACCGGAGCCTCCGCCGCCCGATGCCCTACGACAGCATCGAGGGCATCGACCTTATCGATAAGGTGGTCAATGTCGATCAAAGCCCCATTGGCCGCACGCCGCGCTCCAACCCTGCCACCTACACAGGCGTATTCAGCGACATCCGCTCGCTGTTCGTGAGCCTGCCAGAAGCCAAGATACGTGGCTATAAGCCGGGACGCTTCTCGTTTAATGTCAAAGGCGGTCGCTGCGAGACCTGTGGCGGCAATGGCTATAAGACCATCGAGATGAATTTCCTGCCCGACATTCAGGTGCCCTGCGAGGAGTGTCACGGCAAGCGCTACAACCGCGAGACGCTCGAGGTGAGATACAAGGGAAAGTCCATTGCCGACGTGCTCGACATGACGATCAACCAGGCTGTTGAATTCTTCGAGAACGTGCCCGACATACTACGTAAGATCAAGACCATACAAGACGTCGGCCTGGGTTACATCAAGCTGGGACAGCCCTCCACGACACTCTCAGGAGGCGAGAGCCAGCGCGTGAAACTGGCCACGGAGCTCTCCAAAAAAGACACCGGCAGCACGCTCTACATCCTCGACGAGCCCACCACCGGCCTGCACTTCGAGGACATCCGCATACTGATGCAGGTGCTGCAGAAGCTGGTCGACCGCGGAAACACGGTGATCATCATCGAGCACAACCTCGACGTCATCGCTCAGGCCGATCACATCATCGACATGGGACCGGAGGGAGGTCGCGGAGGAGGCACCATCCTCACTACGGGCACACCCGAGGAGGTGGCTATGAGCACAAAAGGCTACACGCCACGATTCCTCAAGCAATACCTCAACCTATGACTGCCGACATCCACCAGCTGCTGAAGTTGTACTATGGCTACAACACCTTCCGCCCGCTGCAGGAGGACATCATCCGCCACGTCATCAACGGGGGCGATGCCCTAGTGCTCATGCCCACAGGCGGCGGAAAGAGCATGTGCTACCAGATACCTGCATTGGCAATGGAGGGAACGGCAATCGTCGTCTCGCCACTCATCAGCCTGATGAAGGATCAGGTGGAGACGCTACGCGCCAACGGCATAGAGGCAGAGGCGCTGAACTCGGGCAACGACCTCACCGCCGACACCATCATCCGGCGCAAATGCGCGCAGGGCAGCCTGAAGCTGCTCTACATATCACCCGAGAAGCTGCTCACAGAGATCGACATGCTGCTCAGCCAAATCCGGATATCGCTCTTCGCCATCGACGAGGCGCATTGCATCAGCCAGTGGGGCCACGACTTCCGCCCGGAGTACACCCAGCTGGGCATACTTCGCGAGCGCTTCCCCGACGTGCCCATCATAGCCCTCACAGCCACTGCCGACAAGATCACCCGCCGCGACATCCAGCGACAGCTGAACCTCAGCGGGCAGGAGTTCGTCGCCAGCTTCGACCGTCCCAACCTGAGTCTCTCCGTCAAGCGTGGCTTCAAGGCGAAGGAGAAGCTCAGTTTCATCCTCAACTTCATCAAGGCACGCCCCTTCGATGCCGGCATCATCTATTGCCTGAGCCGTAAGTCGACAGAGAGCGTAGCCGAAGAACTACGGCGAAAAGGCATCAAAGCCCTACCCTACCATGCCATGCTTTCACCTTACGAGCGAAGCCAGGCACAGGAACAGTTCAAGAACGACGCTGTGCAGGTCATCTGTGCCACCGTCGCCTTTGGCATGGGCATCGACAAGAGCAATGTCCGATGGGTCATCCACTACAACATGCCGAAGAGCATCGAGAGCTTTTATCAGGAGATAGGACGTGCCGGGCGCGACGGAGCACCTGCCGACACCGTACTCTTCTATTCTCTTTCCGACATCGTTCAGCTGACGGAGTTTGCCAAGCAGAGCGGACAGCAGGATGTCAACATGGACAAGCTGCGACGCATGCGCGAGTACTGCGAGGCCAGCGTCTGCCGACGGCGTATCCTGCTCAACTATTTCGGAGAGACCAGTGACCACGACTGCAACAACTGCGACGTATGCCAGAACCCGCCCAGCCGCTTCGACGGCACCCGTTTCTGCCAGATGGCGCTTAGTGCCATGCGCCGTGCCGACGAGCAAATACGCATTTCCACGGTCGTCGAGATCGTCAAGGGCATGAGCTCACCAGAGGTGAAGCGGCGCGGCTACAACCAGCTGAAGACCTTCGGCGTGGGCCGCGACATCTCGCTGGCCGACTGGCAGGACTATCTGTTGCAGATGCTACAGATGGGACTCTTCGAGATTGTCTACGACGAGGGAAAGCGTGCCCAGATCACATCGCTGGGCGAGGACGTGCTCTACGGGCGGAAAAGCATTTCCTTGAGCGTCGCCGACCATAGCGTCCAGCAGCCACAGAAGCGCCGTTCGCGGCTGCAACTGCAGATTCCCTCCATCACCATCCCTGGCCTGCCGACAACATCTGGCGTCGAAGACCCACAGCTCTTCGAGGCACTCCGACAGCTACGCACGCGTTGCGCCGAGGAAGAGAAGATGCCTCCCTACATCGTCTTCAGCGACAAGGTGCTCCACGCACTAGCCACCGTCAAGCCTACCACCATCGAAGCCTTTGGACACATCCCCGGCATCGGTGATTATAAAAAGCAGAAGTACGGCCTACGCTTCACTGCGCTCATCGCCAAGTTCGTATAATTTTCCTGCCATCGACCACATAGATGCCTTTTCGGGCTGTCTGCGGGTTGATGCGACGCCCCTGTAAGTCAGACCATTTACTTACTGCTTTACTATTTGTGATTTCGGCAATGCCGGCAGCATCGGCGATGGTCAGTTCGTATGTTGCTTCAACGGCTTTGTAGCAGTTGCCCGTCTCAGCGCCCGTAGCGGTGATGAACACCTTGCCGACGGCCAGAGCCGTCACCACGCCCTGAGCATCGACGGTGGCCGTCTGCTCGTCGCTCGAGGTGTACTGTACCTGGCCGTCGTAGAGGCCGATATTCAGTTTGTTCTCAGGCACGGCATTGCCCAGGGTTACGGTCAGTTTGTCCTTATCGAAAGCGAAGGTTGGCGTGGCCTTATCAATGAACACGGTGTAGGTCTTTGTCACGGGAGCCAGACGATAGTCGGTCTCGGCGCCGCTGACGCTGATGATGGCAGTGCCGGCGCCGACGACGGTCAGCTCGCCCGTCTCAGCATTCACCTTCACCACCTTCTCATTGCTCGACGCGAAGGTAATCCGTCCGTCGTAGTCCTGCGAGCGGGTCACGGTGGGGGCAGCAGGGGCCAGCTCGCCATAGCGGCCCTCCACGCGATTCTGCGAAAGCGTCAGGAAGGCCTGGTGCTTCGTCCAACTCGTCACGTTCAGCGTCACGGGCAGGCGGTTGTCCTTCGAGTTGCCTTCCTGCCAGGCATAGGGCCACCGGGTGTCGTACTCGTAACCGCAGTCTGAACCCACGAGGTTAGGCGTGTCGGGGCCGTTGTCGTAGATGACGAAGTAGCGGATGCCGTCGACGGTGATTTCCTTCGGCGTCTGGGCGATGCCCTTGGCACGTAGGTTCAGCACACGACCGACGTCAAGCCGCTCATGCACACGCAGTCCCGTCTCCGTAGGCGACAGCTTCACGGCCTGCACGGTGGGCTGCTGATT
>CAMNHM010000107.1 GCA_946539475.1 uncultured Prevotellaceae bacterium
ACACGTCTGGGGGGCGCGAGGTCGCTGGTTCGAGTCCAGTAGCCCCGACCAAGCAAGAGGCTGAGAATTGATTTCTCAGCCTCTTTTGTCTACATACCACACGCCGATACTCTGAGATGCGAAGTGGGCCTCGGGCTATCGACGGCATAGCCACTTTTGCATTAAAAAAAGATAATTTCTGGGGCGTGTTGTGGGATTTTAATGCTTTTTTTGTACTTTTGTGGCGCAATTGCCCGATGAAACAATCTGACGGCTAAAAACTAAACGCAATGAAACGAACTACGATACTCGGAATACCGCTGGCATTGAGCGCCACCCTGCTACTGACAGCCTGCGGAAAAGAACAGCCAACGAAGAAAAACGATAGCGCCCAGTACCGCACGATGGTGGTGGAGCGCAGCCAACAGACGCTGCAGCAGGAGTACACCGCCCGCCTGCAGGGACAACAGATTGTGGAGATACGTCCGCAGGTGCAGGGCACGATCACTCGCATCTGCATCCGCGAGGGTGAGCAGGTGAAGCGCGGACAGACGCTCTTTGTCATCGATCAGACGCCCTACGAGGCAGCCCTGCAGGTGGCACGCGCCAACGTGTCGACGGCAGAGGCACGCCTGGCGACTGCAGAGCTGACGATGACGAACACCCGCGAGCTGCACGAGCAGCGTGTAGTTGGCGACTTCGAGATGCTTACAGCCCAGAACAGCCTTCGTGAAGCACAGGCAGCCTTGCAGCTGGCACGCGCCCAGGAACTAAGCGCGAGGAACAACCTGTCGTACACGGTGGTGAAGAGTCCCGTCAGTGGATCGGCATCGATGATTCCGTGGCATGTGGGATCGCTCGTCGGCAGTAGCATCAGCGAGCCGTTGGTGACGGTGTCGGACGACAGCGAGGTATATGCCTACTTCTCCGTCACGGAAAGCCAGGCAATCAGTCTCATCAGCCAGTGGGGCTCGCTGGAGCAGTTTGTCAAGCAGTCGCCAGAGGTCAGCCTACGTCTGGCTACGGGTACCGACTACGACCAGCATGGACACATCGACGCCATCAGCGGGACAGTAGACCGCCAGACGGGTGCCGTGACGCTAAGGGCTGTCTTCGCAAACCCTCAACGCATGCTCCACGACGGGGGAACAGCGACGGTGGTGGTGCCACAGACCATCGACGACTGCATCGTCATCCCACAGGAGGCTACCTACGAGCTGCAGAACCGCGTCTTCGCTTATAAGGTGGTCGACGGCATGACGAAGTCGCAGCCCATCGAGGTGTACCGCCTGAACAATGGCAGACAATATATCGTGGAAAGCGGCCTCGAGCCTGGCGACACCATCATTGCTGATGGAGCAGGACTACTGAGGGAAGGAATTATAGTCAAGAAATAAGCGATGCAGATTAAGACATTCATAGACAGGCCAATACTATCTGGAGTAATAGCAGTGCTGATGGTGCTGCTAGGCCTCCTGGGGCTGAGCCGCTTGGCACTGGAGCAATTCCCAGAGATTGCGCCCCCGACGGTGCGAGTGAATGCCAGCTATCCAGGCGCTAACGCCGAGACGGTGCAAAGGACGGTCATCGTACCGCTGGAGGAGGCGCTGAACGGCGTCGAGGGCATGATGTACATGTCGTCGACAGCCTCTAACAACGGGTCGGCGTCCATCGGCATCTTCTTCCGTCAAGGCACCGACCCCGACATCGCCATGGTGAACGTGCAGAACCGCGCCGCCACCGTACAAGGACGCCTGCCCGCCGACGTGGTGAAGGGCGGACTGACTGTGCGCAAACGTCAGACGAGCAACATCAAACAGCTGGCGCTGTACAGCCCCGACGAGACGTTCGACCGCACGTTCCTAGTGAACTACACCAAAATCAATATCGAGCCCCGCTTCTCGCGAATACCCGGCGTCGGCGAGGTGAACGTGCTGGGTGCGGACTACTCGATGCGCATCTGGCTCGACCCGCTGAAGATGGCCCAGTACGGGCTGACGCCTGCCGACATCAACAAGGTGCTCGACGAGCAGAACCTCGAGGCAGCCACGGGCACACTGGGCGCCGAGTCGGAGAATACTTTCCAGTATGTGCTGAAATATCGCGGCACCTACGAGGAGGAGCAGAACTACGAACAGATGGTGGTGAAGGCCTTGCCTTCGGGCGATGTGCTGCGCCTGGGCGACATAGCACGCGTGGAACTGGGCACGCTGAACTACGCCATGATAGGCGAGACGAACGGTCACCCCGGTGTGAACATCATGATTAACCAGACGGCAGGATCGAACGCCAACGAAATTATCAACCTCATCGACAAGGAGGTGGAGGAGCTGCGCAAGAGCCTGCCGCCAGGACTGGCAATCGAGGACCTGGAGTCGAAGAAGGATTTCCTCGACGCCTCTATATGGAGCGTGCTGAAGACGCTGATGGAGGCGCTGCTGCTGGTGATACTCGTGGTATACATCTTCCTGCAGAGCTTCCGCGCCACGCTGATACCGACCGCTGCTATCGCCGTGTCGCTGATTACGACGCTAGGTGTCATCTACGCCATCGGCTTCTCGCTGAACATGCTGACACTGTTTGCATTGGTGCTCGTCATCGGAACGGTGGTCGATGATGCTATTGTCGTCGTGGAAGCTGTGCAGGCACAGTTCGACCGCGGCGAGCAGTCGGCATACAAAGCCACCGTCGGGGCGATGCACGACATCTCGACTGCGCTCATCACGACGACACTCGTCTTCATGGCAGTCTTCATCCCTGTGACCTTTATCAAGGGTGTCACAGGAACGTTCTACACCCAGTTCGGACTAACCATGGCCATTGCCGTGGGTATCTCACTATTCAACGCCATGACCCTCTCCCCTGCCCTATGCGCTCTGCTGATGACACCGCATGGGAGTGGGAAGAGGAAAGTGGAAAGTGGAGAGAGGAAAGTGGAAAGTGAAGAGTGGAAAGAGGAAAGTGGAGAGAGGAAAGTTGAAAGTTTTTCCACCCGTTTCCACCATGCGTTCAACACTGCGTTCACCGCCCTCGTCGACAAATACAGCCGAGCGCTGCAGCCACTGCTCCGCCATAGATGGATAGCCGTGGCACTGGTGGCCGTCGCCATCGGCGGACTGACCATGTTGATGCGCACCACACGGACGGGCCTGGTGCCTAGTGAGGACATGGGCACGCTCTTTATCAATGTCCAGGCAGCACCCGGCACCAACCTCTCGCAGACGTACAAGATCGTGAAGGAGGTGGAGTCGCGCATCAAGGACTTGCCACAACTGCGCATCTATTCACTCGTGGCAGGCACGAGCAGCAGCTTCGAGCAGTCGTCGGCAAGCGGAAACTTCACGCTGAAGCTGAAGAAATGGAGCGAGCGACAGGACGAGGGCGACGACGTGCGATCGGTGCAGGAGGAGATCTATCGCCGTACGGCCGACATCGCCAATGCTAAGATACAGGTGACGACGGGCGCGATGATCCCCGGCTTTGGACGTACGAACGGCTTCGAGCTTCACGTGCAGGATCGCAAGGGAGGTACGATGGAGGACCTGCTGACCTATACCAACCGCTTCATCGGCGCCCTCAACGAGCGGCAGGAGATCTCGCGCGCCTATACCAACTTCTCGATGAACTATCCGCAGCTGCAGGTCAGCATTGACGCTGCCCTCTGCAAGCGCCACGGCGTGTCGCCGAGCGATGTATTGGCAGCACTACACGGATATATCGGAGGGTCGTACGCCTCAAACTTCGTACGCTTCACAAAGCTCTATCGCGTGATGGTTCAGGCTGCCCCCGAGTATCGTCTCGACGAGCAGTCGCTGAACAACATCTTCGTCAGGAACGACCGCGGGGAGATGTCGCCCATCGGGCAGTATATCACCCTGAAACGCATCTACGGATCGGAGACACTCTCGCGCTTCAACCTCTTCCCCAGCATCCTCGTCAGCGGCGTGCCTGCCGACGGCTACAGCACGGGACAGGCCATCGAGGCCATACGTGAGACGGCATCGGAGGTGCTGCCCGAGGGCTACGGCTACGACTTCGGCGGGATGACACGTGAGGAAGCATCATCACAGGACACTACGACGCTGGTGTTCATCGTCTGCATCATCTTCATCTACCTCTTCCTCTGCGCACTCTACGAGAGCCTCTTCGTGCCACTCGCCGTCATCCTCAGCGTGCCCTTCGGACTGGCGGGCTCCTTCATCTTCGCTCAGCTATGGGGACTGGAGAACAACATCTACATGCAGACGGGACTGATCATGCTCATCGGACTGCTGTCGAAGACGGCAATACTGCTCACGGAATATGCCACGGAGCGCCGGCGACAGGGCATGTCGATCGTCGAGGCTGCCGTCTCGGCAGCGAAGGTGCGACTGCGTCCCATCCTGATGACGTCGCTGACGATGATATTCGGACTGCTGCCCCTTGCATTGGCAACGGGTGTCGGTGCCAACGGCAACCGGTCGCTGGGCGTGGGCACCGTGGGTGGAATGGTCGTCGGTACGCTGGCACTACTCTTCATAGTACCGGCACTCTTCGTCGTCGTCAAGAGCATTGAGGAGAGAATCGGCAACCGACATAAAAAGGACGCCTCCATCGAAGCGTCCTGAAGTGGGCCATAAAAGCTGGGGAGAGGGGGCTACCCCGACCTGAAGAAGATGAGGGTCAGCCCTGCTTCCTAAGCGTCTCGACGATGCGAGCCAGCTGGTTCGGAATGCGTATCTGCTGCGGACACTTGGAGAGGCACTCCTCGCAATCCTGACATTTCTTTGCCCATGTTGCCTCGTCGGGCAGCGCCTTCTTATAGCCGTCGATGAACTGCTGCTTGCGGGCAGCATAGTCGGCAGCGGTGACGGCAGGCAGAGGCAGCACGTGGCTGGTGACCTGTTCGTTGTAGTAGGCGAAGTTCTTGGGAATGTTCACGCCGTAGGGACAGGGCATGCAGTATTCGCAGGTGGTGCAGGGAATAGTGGGGAAGCCCGACATCTGGTCGGCGATGGATGCAAGCAAGGCGTTCTCCTGCTCCGTACAGGGATCGAGAGGCGAGAATGTCTTGACGTTCTCCTCAAGATGGTCCATGCGGTTCATGCCACTCAGCGTGGTGAGGATGTTCGTATAGCTGCCCACCCAGCGGAAGGCCCAGCGGGCCGTGCTGTCGTCGGGGTGTACAGCCTTCAGCTGGTCGGTCAGCTCCTGCGCCATGCGTCCAAAGGCTCCTCCACGCAGAGGCTCCATGACAACACACTGTACGCCCGTCTTCTCGCACTTGTTATAGAGGTATTCGGCGTCAGCGTCACTCCTGCGACCGCCGCGCATCGAGGCATGTCGCCAGTCGAGGAAGTTCATCTGAATCTGGCAGAAGTCCCAATGGTACTGCTCCTGATGGTCAAGAAGCCAGTCGAAGTCGCGCACATCGCCATGATAGGAGAATCCGAGATGCTTGATGCGCCCAGCCTCGCGCTCCTTCAGCAGGAAGTCGAGCATGCCGTTGTCGAGGAAACGTCCCTTCAAGGAGTCCATGCCGCCGCCGATGCCGTGCAGCAGGTAGTAGTCGATGTGGTCGACTTTCAGACGCTCAAACGACTGTTCATACATACGCTTCGACTCTTCGAAGCCCCAGAGCCGACGGTTCTGGTTAGACAGCTTCGTAGCGACATAATATTTCTCGCGGGGATGGCGAGAGAGGGCATTGCCCATGAGCACCTCCGACTGTCCGCCCATATACATGGGGGATGTGTCGTAGTAGTTCACACCGTGCTCGATGGCGTAGTCCACCAAGCGGTTCACCTCCTCCTGATTGTTAGGCAGACGCATCATACCAAAGCCCAGCAGGGAGATCTGCTCGCCAGAGCCATGCTGCACGCGGTAGGTCATGCGGTTCGGCGCTGCCTCTTTCTTGTCGTCAGCGAAGGCCTTCAGGGGCTCTAAGGCCATTAGTGCCACGGCAGAGCCGGCACCCAATCCCATGCGCCGCAGGAATTCGCGGCGACTGATGTCACAATGTTTCTCCATAATATTTTTATGTTGTAGGATTTGGCAGCAAAATTACAAAAAATTCGCGAACAGCCATCATGATTTACAAACTTTTTCGTACCTTTGCATCATAAAACATGTTAACAGTATGGACGAGAGACAACGCATAGAGCAGCTGCGACGCGAGCTGCACGATCATAACTACCGCTACTACGTACTGAGCCAGCCCGTGATCGACGACCAGCAGTTCGACATGATGATGCACGAGCTGCAGGACCTCGAGGCCCGACACCCTGAGCTCTACGACGCCAACTCGCCGACGCAACGCGTAGGCAGCGACATTTCCACCGAGTTTCGACAGGTGGAGCATCGATACCCTATGCTGTCGTTGGCAAACACCTATAACGAGGAAGAAGTCAGACAATGGTATGATGCTGTCAGTCGCGGACTTGCGGGCGAAGAGTTCGAGGTGTGCTGCGAGCTGAAATACGACGGGCTGAGCATCTCGCTGACCTATGTCGAGGGCCGGCTGACGCAGGCTGTGACCCGGGGCGACGGCGTGCGGGGTGACGACGTGACACGCAACGTGAAGACCATCCGTTCGATTCCCCTCGTACTGACGGCTGCAGAAGGCTCGTACCCCAGAGAGTTCGAGATCCGTGGCGAGATACTCATGCCCTGGACATCGTTCGAGCGCCTGAACCATGAGCGGGAGGCTGCCGAGGAACCGCTATTTGCAAACCCTCGCAATGCCGCCAGCGGCACGTTGAAAAGCCTCGATTCGAAAGTCGTGGCACAGCGGCAGCTCGATGCCTACCTCTACTATCTGCTGGGCGAGGAGCTGCCTGCAGATGGTCATTACGAGAACTTGGCAGCTGCCCGCTCCTGGGGTTTCAAGATCAGCGAGGGTATGCGGAAGGTCAAGACGGTGGACGAGATCCTGGCATTCATCGACTACTGGGACACCGCCCGCCGGACGCTGCCCGTAGCAACCGACGGCATCGTGCTGAAGGTAAATTCGTTGCGACAGCAGCGCTCATTGGGATATACGGCCAAGAGCCCGCGATGGGCCATCGCTTATAAGTTCAAGGCGGAGCGTGAGTGTACACGTCTGCTGGAAGTGACCTACCAGGTGGGCAGGACAGGCGCCGTCACTCCCGTCGCCAACATGGAGCCCGTACAGCTGGCAGGCACTACCGTGCGCCGCGCCACGCTGAACAACGAAGACTTCATCCGTGGCCTCGACCTCCACCTGGGCGACTGGGTGTATGTGGAGAAAGGTGGCGAGATCATCCCGAAGATTGTGGGCGTGGACATCGAGCGCCGCCCCATCATCGCCCAGCCCGTGCAGTTTATCCACCGCTGTCCTGAGTGTGGCACTCCGCTGGTTCACTATGAGGGTGAGGCAGCCTGGTACTGTCCCAACGACGGCGGCTGTCCGCCTCAAATCAAGGGGCGCATCGAGCACTTCATAGCCCGCAAGGCGATGAACATCGACTCACTAGGGCCGGAGACCGTCGACGAATACTACCGTCGCGGACTCATCCGCAACGTAGCAGACCTCTACGACATCGACGTACAAATGATTAACGGCGACGGCAGCCGGACGAAATCGGCACAGCGCATCGTCAACGGCATCAGGAAGTCACTGGAGGTACCCTTCGAGCGTGTAGTCTTTGCTCTGGGCATACGATTCGTAGGCGAGACGAGCGCACGTCTACTGGCACGACATTTCAAGTCGATGGACGCCTTGATGGCGGCAGGACTGGCAGAGCTGCAGGAGGTGGAGGGAATCGGCGAGGTGATGGCAAAGAGCATCATCAGCTACTTCCACGACGAGCAGAACCGCGAGATCGTAGAGCGTCTGCGTGCCTACGGTCTGCAGTTCGCACTCTCGACCGACCAGACGGCTGCGCGCAGCACGCTGCTCGAAGGCCAGTCGGTGGTCATCAGCGGTGTGTTTCAGCATCATTCGCGCGACGAGTACAAACTTATTATCGAGCAGAACGGAGGAAAGAACGTGGGAAGCATCAGCGGCAAGACGTCATTCATCCTTGCCGGCGACAACATGGGTCCCTCGAAGCTAGAAAAGGCACAAAAACTCGGCATCCGCATCATGACGGAAGACGAGTTCTTGGCGTTGCTTGGCTAAACTCTGTGTGGCGGCTCATCAGGATAGGGCTGAAGGCTCGTCAGGATAGGGCTGAAGGCTCGTCAGGATAGGGCTGAAGGGCCATCAGGATAGGGCTGCTCACAATCATGCCTGTTTTGACGAAATTATTGGCGGATTCTCGTTTGTTGTCGGAGCAATCATATATATAGGTAGCTCCGACAACAAACAAAAATCTGTTCACGGGCAGAAGGCCAAATCGGTCTTGTTGGAGGTACGGACAAGCGATTCAGCAGATGCTGTATCAAAGAGTACGGTGGGCAGTCCGCTCACAGATCTTCACGACAACCTGCATCGCCTTCTCCATCGACTGGATGGGAACGAACTCGAAGGGGCCGTGGAAGTTGATGCCTCCGGCGAAGATGTTCGGACAGGGCAGCCCCTTGAACGACAGCTGAGCACCGTCGGTACCGCCGCGGATGGGCCTTACCTTAGGCACTACCCCCACCTCCTCCATTGCCTTCAGGACGATGTCGACGACGTGCATGTTGCCATCCTCAATCTTCTCACGCATATTATAATATTGGTCGCTGATGACAGCCTCGACCGTACCCTCGCCATATTTTGCGTTCATGCGCTCGGCACACTCGGCAACGAAGCGCTTGCGCTGCTCGAAACGCTCACGGTCGTGGTCGCGGATGATGTAGGAGAGGCGTCCCTGTTCGGTGTTCGTCTGCATGCCGATGAGGTGGTAGAAGCCCTCGTAGCCCTCCGTCGTCTCAGGACGCTCAGAAGCTGGCAGCATCTCGGCAAACTCAGCAGCCAGTGCGTTGGCGTTCACCATCTTGCCCTTGGCATAGCCAGGATGGACGCTGATGCCACGGATGTTGATCTTCGCAGAGGCAGCGTTGAAGTTCTCATACTCCAGTTCCCCCACGTCGCCGCCATCCATCGTATAGGCCCACTGACAGCCGAACTTCTCCACGTCGAA
>CAMNHM010000108.1 GCA_946539475.1 uncultured Prevotellaceae bacterium
GTAGTGTCAATTGCGACGTGGGAGTTCGAGTCTCCTCCTCTTCACCATTTCATTCGGCATTTTTCCTTCTGTTGCGGAAATAGCTCAGTTGGTAGAGCACAACCTTGCCAAGGTTGGGGTCGCGGGTCCGAGTCCCGTTTTCCGCTCCTTTTTTGATTTTTAGGAAAACATCTATTCAAATGAATCTATATTTAAGGTATTTTGACAAAGAGACGCTTGTCACAAGTGTCGATGAAGCTATAGCATTTTTGAGCCAGATTGACGAGATAGGCATGAATCCTGTCTTGGAAAGCGATATCCGTGAGTATGCTGCCAGCGACGTCTTCTACCCGAAGCGCTATAAGATTCGCCCGCGCGTGTACTTTATTATTATTAAGACGGAAGCAGCCACGATGCAGGATTTCAAGGACAAGAAGGCCGTTCGCAGCCGTTCGACCGATAACGGCACCACCGCCAAGGAGCGTGCCCAAACGCAGGTGATGATGAAACTGAACGAGGAGCGCCCGGGGTGGTACGAGGGTACGATAGATTTCAAGCGCGTGCTGATGGTTCCCGGAACGGGTAAATTCCAGTATCGCGACACTCGCTTTGTGGCTCAGGTGAAAGCTAATTCGCCTCAGGATTGCTACAACCGCATCGTCGACCATCTTCGCTCGCGCGTCGACTCGCGTAGCCAGTTTCCTTCGGCTAAGGGCAAGAACTTCAAGTATCGTTTCCTGGGCGCTGCAAAGCAATAATTAGCAGAGCAATGAACAAGGTGATGCTGATAGGCAATGTGGGCAGGGAGCCCGAGGTGCGCTATGTCGATCAGGGGCAGGCTGTCGCACGTGTCTCGCTGGCCACGACGGAGCGCGGCTATACATTGCAGAACGGCACGCAGGTGCCCGATCGGACCGAATGGCACACCGTGCTCTTCTGGTACAAGCTGGCCGAGATTGTCGAGCGCTACGTCCACAAGGGCGACAAGCTCTACGTCGAGGGCCGTATCCGCTATATGTCGTACGACGACAAGCAGGGTAAGCGCAAGTACTACACCGAGATCTGGGCAGACAACCTGGAACTGCTCTCCCCCCGACCTACACAACCTACACAGCCAGCACAGCCGACAGGAGCGGAGAATGCGTAACCAGCGGTAATGGACTATCTTCAACAACTTTTCAGTGAGGTACAGCTGCTCACGCCGTCGGCGGGGGCCATCTTCTCGTTGCTCCTGGCATTGCTGTTGCTTGTCGTCTCGGGCTTTGCCTCGGGTTCTGAAATTGCCTTCTTCTCGCTGTCGCCGTCCGACCTGAACGAGCTCGATGCTGAGAAGAATCCCGTCGACAAGAAAATTGAGCGACTGCGTGAGGACTCCGAGCGCACGTTGGCCACGATTCTCATCACGAACAACCTGGTCAACGTGACGATCATCATGCTCTGCAACTACTTCTTTGCCCACGTCGTCAGCTTTGGACGGGCAATCTGGCTGCAGTTCGTCGTGGTGACCGTCCTGTTGACATTCCTGTTGCTCCTTTTTGGCGAGATCATTCCCAAGGTGTACTGCGGGCAGCATGCACTGGCTGTTTGCCGGCGACTGGCACCAGTCGTCTCGGTCCTTAGCCGGTTCTTCCGACCGCTCTCGTGGGTACTCATCCGTTCGGGAATGCTGGCCGGCAAGGTGGTGCAGCGCGAGAATCATGTGCTCAGCGTCGACGACCTCGAACAGGCATTGGAGCTCACCGACAAGGAAGACATCAAGGAGGAGCAGAACATGCTGGAGGGTATCGTGCGCTTTGGCGACGAGACGGCGAAGGAGGTGATGACCAGCCGGCAGGATGTCGTCGACCTTGACTTCCGGTCGCCCTTTCCAGAGGTTATCCGCTGCATCGTGGAGAATAACTACTCGCGCATACCTGTCTACCAGGATTCCATCGACAACATTCGCGGCATACTCTATATCAAGGACTTGCTGCCGCACTTGGCAAAACCGGCCAATTTCCGCTGGCAGTCGCTCATCAGGCCTCCATACTTCGTGCCTGAGACGAAGAAGATCGACGACCTGCTGCGCGACTTCCAGGAGAACAAAGTGCACATTGCCATCGTTGTCGACGAATTTGGCGGCACGAGCGGTATCGTCACTTTGGAGGATATTCTGGAGGAGATTGTCGGCGAGATCAACGACGAGTACGACGAGGAAGAGAAGACGTTCGTGCGTATTAATGCCAACACTTACGTGTTTGAAGGTAAGACCCTGCTGACCGACTTCTACCGCATTCTGAAGCTCGACGACGAGACATTCGAGGAGGTGGAGGGCGATGCCGACACGCTGGCCGGGCTGATGCTGGAGCTGAAGGGCGACTTCCCCCAGCCTCATGAGCGCATCGACTACCGCAACTTCAAATTTGAGATTGTGGAGCTCGACGGGCACCGCATCTCGAAGATCAAGGTCGTTGTCAGCAAGGACGTGCTGGCCTCTGATTGATCATACGGTTTTCCCCCTCTATATTCGCATGAGCATGCGCCCTCTTCATGTGCATAGGGGGCTTTTCTGCTATGATTGTTTCCTACCACCCCAGCGCGTCGAGGCCTGCAGCCTTGTACCATTGCATGCGGCGGATGCGCTCGTTCTGTCGCTCGACGTTAGCCCTGAAATCATAGGGAACGGTTTCGGGCACTTGCGGCACAAACATGTTGACGCCTCCGAAACGCTCGTCGGTGACGTCGAAGTCCTGGAAGATATGAGATCCGAAGAACCCGATGTAAGCCACGTGGTTGGCCATCCAGGCATCTACCCACGTACGATAGACGGCAGCCGACAGGAAGGCGCGATGCCACTCGGCATAGGTGTTGCTGTCGGCGTGGCGGAGGAAGAAGTCGTTCATGTCGAACAGCGTGTGGTCGTAGTAGTAGATAAGTCCCTTCACGTCGGGATAGCCGGTGCCGTCGGCAGCCAGTGGCTGCATGCATGATGTCAGGGCTACGCGCGTAGCTTCAGCCAGGTCGGCCATCTGGCTCGTCTTGATGGCTGTCAGGGGCTCCTTGTATCCGTAAGATTCCTGTGCGTAGTAGGCGTCGATGGCCTGACGGTAGTAGTCGTCCTGCTGGCTGAAGAGGGCCGGGATGACCGTCTGGTAGGGCGCTCCCTCGCCGGGAATCTCGGCTGCCGAGGCAATGATCATCTCGGCGTTCTGGCGAAGTTCATAGGCCGATTCTACGCTCTGAAAGGCGCAGCAGTCGGCAAAGATGAAGCGCAGCGGCCCTACTGCTGCGCAGGCCTTCTGTAGTGCATCGCGCATGTCGGCGATGTTCATCCATTGCTCGCCGCCAGTAGTGTCCTGACCGTAGGCACGTCGGGGTCCGCTTTTCGTGGCAGGTTCCCATACGTTCCATCCGTCAGCATGCCCCCATAGCACGAGGCCGTACTGTTCGGCAGGGTATTTGGATATCAGATAGTCGAGTGTCGTGCGCAGCGTCTCGGCATCCGACGACTTCATCTCCTGCTCGAACGTGTACACGCGCGTTGTGTCGCCTTTGGAAACCTCGAGCATATAAGGCAGCTTCCCCTTCTGGTCGACGAAGGCCAGCAGGTGGCAGTCGTCGCCCAGCAGCTTGCTGCCTTCCATCATCTCGCTAAGGTCGGCCATCACGAAGCTGCTGAGGCTGCAGTCGCCAGCCATATATACCAGTACGCTCTGACGCGATGTCTTCGGTTCTTTTTCCTCCTTGTCCTTGTGGCAGGAGGTGAGCAGCATCAGCGCCGCCAATATGGGAAGTAAATGTTTCATTCCTTAAATTTTTTGCAAAGGTACGAAATAATTCTTAATATGCGGCCATCATTTCGCATCTTTTTTGTACCTTTGCAATCCAAACATTGCAATTGACATGAAAAAGTTCTCTATATTCCTTATCCTTGCACTTCTCGCAGGCATCGTCTGCGACGCGGCACCGCGTCGGAAGAAGACCACGCGCCGTACGAAGGCCCGCCGGACGGTGAAGGTGGCTCCCAAGCCCGTCAAGCTCACTCAGCACGATGCCGACCCCTTTCATGCCTGCGAGGATACCTGCTCGCATGTGCACGGCATCGATGTGAGCCACTATCAGAACGAGGTGTTCTGGAATGCCGTCGGCGACGACACCAATATGGCGTACGTCTACCTGAAGTGTACCGAGGGCAGCGACAATCAGGATCCGCTCTATCTGCGCAACATCGAGTTGGCACACAGCCACGACCTGAAGGTGGGCAGCTACCACTTCTTCCGGCCGAAGGTGAGTCTTGCGCTGCAGATCCATAACTTCAAGGCCCAGTGCCTGCCTGCCGAGCAGGACCTCATCCCGATGCTCGACGTCGAGACCGATGCCGGCATGTCGACGGAGCAATTCTGCGACTCGCTGTCGAAGATGCTGAAGCTGATGGAGGACACCTATCATCAGAAGCCTCTTGTCTATACCTATCGCAACTTCTACAACAAGCACCTGCAGGGCAAGCTCGATGGCTATCCGCTGATGATTGCGATGTATAGCGACGAAAAGCCCGAGCTGGCCGACGGCCGCGACTACATCATCTGGCAGTACACCTGCAAGGGCCGCCTCTCGGGAGTGAAAGGCGATGTGGACAAGAGCCGCATCATGGGTAATCACAGTCTAAGGGAGATTTATTATGTCAGATAAGCACACTTCACTCACACCGATTATCGTAGGATCGGTCATCGCCCTGATAGGCATCCTGACAGGGCTCTATATTGCCGATAATGCCCGTGAACAGCTGGCACAGGCCAATGCTGCCAGTCAGGCAGAGGAGAAATTAGCACCGGAGGCAACCGACCGACAGCCCTTTGCTACGGAGACGGAGGCGGAGGAGATGCCCGAGCTGCCGCCGATGGATCCTGTGGATACTTATGTGGTGGAGGAAGAGGTCGTCCCGGAGGTGCCTGAGGTGACAGAAGTGGCCAAGACACCTACCGTTGAGGATTCCGTCGATGATGCCTCAGCCACCGACATTCCGGCAGAGCCTGTCGAGGTCGACGACTTCGAGGAAGTCTCGCCAGAGGAGATCGAGCAGGCCATGCCTCAAGAGGCAGATGCCCAGTAGAAAGGCAGATGTCCAGTAGAGAGGCTGATGCACAGAAGATCGGCAGGAGCCTGAGGAATATTCACTCTACAGAGCTTCGTCGTCAGGCCGACGAATAGAGGGCGTCCTTCGGGCGCCCTTTTTCTTTCCGCCGTGAAGCTTCTTTTGCAGGAAGGCTTCGCGGCGGGCTTCGTAGTCGGCTTGATGCTTTTCCAGATAACCGTCAGCCATACGCTTCAGTATTTTCCATAAACCACGCTGATCGTGATGGGGTCGCGGTGATTGTCGGCTCCTCCCACAAGTCGGGTGCTGGTGAGCGACATGTCGTGGCGAACGGAGGTGACGGTGCTGCTGGAGCTTGACGTCGTAGTGCTGATGGGCACGAGCACCATCTTGTTCCAGTTGGGGTGATGGGCCTCCCACTGGGCGTCGCTCTTCATCCCCTCTTCGTGCAGCCGCCATAGATGGGTGATGAGCATCGAGAGGTTGTTGAAGGTGTAGGTGTTGGTGGCCTCCTGTCCGTTAAAGGTCGTGTAGTACGACGTGACGTTGTCAGGCACCTTCCCGCTCTCGAAGAACGATTGAAGGCTGTCCTTCTGAACGAGGAGCAGCGTCTGTGGTATCGACAGCATGCGTGGGTTGTCCGACTGGTTGTTCAGGCGCTGGAAGGCGACCTTCGCTGCCAGCAGGGAGTCGTTCTCGTGGCCGCGTTTGATCTCGCTGACGGGCAGCGTCACCTCCGTGAAGAGCCCTGCGGGAGTCTTCAGATAGGTGTGCTCCGTCTCTGCCGCCAGCTGCTGGAGTGCCTGCTGGTCGTTGATGACGTGAGTGGTTTGGAGCACCTCGCTGGTGCCGGCCAGTATGAGTCGCGACTTCACCACCGCTGTGTCGCCCTGTGCTGTGTAGAACAGCCGAAGTCCGATGTTGGTGACCTTTGCGTGGAAGCCCATTCCGTCGGTGATCTGGAACAGGAAGCCCGGGCACAGCTGATGGGCGAAGACGAAGGAGTTGCGGAAATACTCGGGATGGTCGAAATACTGGCGCATCAGGTAGGTGCCGTAGTTCTTGTAGACGGTGCCGTCGACGGCTGTGTAGGGGTCGTCGAGGGTGATGCGGATGTAGTCTTGATAGTCGTCGCTAGTGCGCTCCTTGTCGCTCTCCGAGAGGTTGGCATAGCTGAACAACTGTGGCTTGCTGATGCCTCCGTCGCGCAGCATGCCGGCCTTTACGGGGCTGAAGTTGGAGTAGTAGCGGTGCCCTTCCTCCATTGGCGTTGCCATCTCCCTGACGCGCATCTTCATGGCCACGAGGCTGTCGGCAGCGCGGAAGGGCGTCCCCAGGTAGAGGATAATGTCGCACGAGTCGGCAGCGACGCGTCCGTCGTAGGTGCTCAGGATGCGGTCCTCTGGCCATATATAGGTATTTTCCAGCAGATGGAACTGTGTGGTGAACTCGCTGGTGACGTCGGCGTGTGTCTCCGGATCCTTCACGCGTCCGAAGTAGCAGTCGGAAGCCAGCGCCAGCACTGAGTCGGCCATGATGGTTCGCGTTGCCACGTTATAGGTGGCCGAGGCCACTTCGAGCTTGTCGCTTTCGTCCGTCAGCGTCTGCCCGATGTTCAGTGCCTCCTCATCGCAAGAAGAAATGGCTACCAGCGAGAGTACTGCAGCAGCCATTACGTTTAGAGTGTTGTTATGTGACATTTCGTCTTTTTATCTGTTTCTTTATAGTGAATCGTAGAATTCCTCGTAGGCATCGGCGAAATCCTCGGTGTAGGGCAGGAAGGGAATTCCTTTGTCCTTGACGCGCTGCAGCAGCGTGTCGTTGACCTCGCTGTTGGCCTGGATGATGCCGTCGCTATAGTCGATGGCCAGCTTTCCCAGCTCCTTGATGTCGAAGTTGTCGTTGTAGGATTCCAGCAGCTCCGGCTTGGCATCGCGGAAGGCGAGGCACTTCTTGAACTTCTGCCCCAGCTCGTTGTCGAGCACGCGGGTGAAGAGCGACGTGACGACCTTCGTCTCTGCATACGATGGCTCGTCGGCATAGGCCGTCTTCACGTAGAGTGGCACGACGGCACTCATCCATCCCTGACAGTGGATGATGTCGGGCACCCAGCGCAGCTTCTTCACCGTCTCCAGCACGCCGCGGGCGAAGAATATGGCTCGCTCGCCGTTGTCGGGATAGTCGATGCCGCTCTCGTCGGTGGCCATCCGGCGCTTCGAGAAGTAGTCCTCGTTGTCGATGAAGTAGACGGCAACCCTTGCCGACTGTATGGATGCGACCTTGATGATGAGGGGGTGGTCGGTGTCGTCGATGATGAGGTTCATGCCCGACAGGCGCTGCACCTCATGGAGCATTCCGCGACGCTCGTTGATCGTGCCCCACTTGGGCATGAACGTACGTATCTCGTGCCCACGCTCCTGTATGGCGCGGGGCAGTTCACGACCCATGATCGACAGGTGTGTGTCATCCACGTATGGAGATATCTCCTGATTGATGAATAGAATCTTTTTCTTAGCCATCTATCTTCGGTTGGTTAATTAATTCCTTTGCAAAGGTACGAAAAAATCTGCATAAAACCGAATAAAATGTGCGATTTTAGGAAAAAGTGACATTTTATAGGTTTATTTTTACCCTTTTTTTTCCTTGTTTGCGAAAAATGTTGTTATTTTGCAGCCTCAAACAGCAACATTGATAAAGAATGAAAGTTTTTAGCAAGATTGTTGACCTGCAAAACACCCTTTTCGATGAGCGTAAGGCAGGGAAGACAGTAGGCCTCGTGCCTACGATGGGAGCGCTGCATGAGGGTCATGCCTCGCTGGTGCGCCGCTCAGTGAAGGATAACGACGTGACGGTTGTCTCGGTATTTGTCAACCCCACACAGTTCAACGACAAGAACGACCTGAAGAACTATCCTCGCGACCTCGATGCCGACTGCCGTCTGCTCGAGGAGTGCCGTGCCGACTATGTCTTCGCCCCTGAGGTGGAGGAGATGTATCCCGTGCCCGATAAGCGGCGGTTCGAGTATCCTCCCGTGTCGACGGTGATGGAGGGTGCCCATCGTCCCGGTCATTTCAACGGCGTGTGCCAGGTGGTGAGCCGTCTTTTCTACATCGTGCGCCCCGACCGCGCATATTTTGGCGAGAAGGACTGGCAGCAGATTGCCGTCGTGAAAGCGATGGTGAGGCATCTGGCGCTGAAGGTGCAGATCGTGGAGTGCCCGATCGTCCGCGAGGCCGACGGCCTTGCCCGCTCCAGTCGCAACACGCTGCTCACAGCCTCCGAGCGCGCCATTGCTCCCGCTATCTATAAAGCGCTGAGCGACAGTGTGGAATATGCTAAAACCCATTCTCTGCGCGAGACCCACGACAAGGTCGTCAGCGACATCAACGCCGTCGAGGGACTCGATGTCGAGTACTTCGCCATCGTCGACGGCAACACGCTGCAGGACATCGACGAGTGGGGCGACTCCCCCTATGTCGTCGGCTGTATCACGGTGTACTGCGGACATACTCCGATTCGTCTCATTGACCACATTAAATACAAGGATTAAAGCCAGATGATGATCGAGGTCTTGAAATCGAAGCTGCACTGTGTGCAGGTGACAGAGGCAAATCTGAACTACATGGGCAGTATCACCATCGACGAGGACTTGATGGATGCTGCCAATATGATTGCCGGCGAGAAGGTACAGGTGGTGGACAACAACAACGGCGAGCGCTTCGAGACGTATATCATCCGGGGCGAGCGCGGCAGTGGCTGTGTCTGCCTCAATGGTGCTGCTGCCCGTCGTGTGCAGGTGGGCGACACCATCATCATCATCTCTTATGCCCTGATGGATTTCGAAGAGGCGAAGACTTTCAAGCCCAGTGTGGTCTTCCCGCTGAACAACAGGGTGTAAGTGGCTGACGTAGTGAGGCTTGGTGGAATGTAACAGAGACAGTTCGCGCAGTCATTTTCAGTCATTAGTCATTAGTCATTTTCGGT
>CAMNHM010000109.1 GCA_946539475.1 uncultured Prevotellaceae bacterium
CGATGCTCTTCTCCTCGAAGCTGGTGAAGAGCTCCTTGGTGAAGGAGCGCAGGTAGCTGAACTCCTCGCGCAGGAAGTCGCGCGTCAGCGTGCGGTACTCGTCGGTGGAGTAGAGCTCCTCCAGATGGCGCTCATACTTGCGTTCCAGACTGTTGATTATCTCGTTGGCGCCATCGGGGTTCTTCTTGTAGAGATAGTCAGAGATCTCGACGAGCGAGTTTGTGGTGCCCGACATTGCCGAGAGCACTACGAACACACTTTCACCCGACCTGGTGACGAGCTGTGTCACCTCCTTCATCCGTTGCGGCGTGCCTACCGACGTGCCGCCAAATTTCATAACTTTCATAGCTTATCTTTTTTTGTTTTCTAGTTCTTTTGTTTCTCCATCCGCCCGTCCTGACAGCTGTAGACCGTTCCCGGATAGCTGTTGAGGAGCGACAGGTTGTGGGTCGACATCACGACGGCGGTACCCTTGTCGGAGATGTCGCGCAGCAACTCCATGATGCCCTGTGCCGTCTCCGCGTCGAGATTCGCCGTCGGTTCGTCGGCAACGATAAGTCGGGGGCTGTTGAGGAGTGCCCGTGCGATGGCGATGCGCTGCTGCTCGCCTCCTGATAGCTCGTAGGGCATGCAGTCCTTCTTCTCCAACATGCCGACGTCGGTCAGCACCTCCTCAATGCGCTGTGCGATCTCCTTCTTCCGTTTCCAGCCAGTGGCTGTGAGTACGAACTGCAGGTTCTTCCACACACTGCGGTCGGCCAGCAGCTGGAAGTCCTGGAAGACGGTACCCATCTGTCGGCGCAGTGCAGGCACATGCTTGCGCTTAATGGCCAGCAGGTCGAAGTCGAGCACCTTGGCTTGGTCTGCCTCATCAATGTAGAGCTCCTGATAGATGGTCTTCAGCAGTGAGCTCTTGCCGGAGCCCACTCGTCCGATGATATAGACGAACTCTCCGTCGCTGACTTGGAAGTCGACGTCGGTGAGAATTCGCTTTCCGTCGAGCTGGTAGATGTTTACATGCTTATAGTCGATGATCATAGTGATGATAGTAGTCGGTGGGTTACTGTCGTTTTGCCGCTGCCTTTGCCTGGCGGCGCTGGGCGTCCCAGTTGGGGTCGTGGCGCTTCTGCAGCTCAAGGGCGATGTCTTCGATACGCAGGCCCTTGCTGGTCAGGAGCACCTCTAGGTGATAGAGCATGTCGGCAGCCTCGTAGATGAGCTTCTCGTTGGTGCCGTTGGTGGCTTCGATGACGGTCTCAAGGGCTTCCTCGCCCACCTTCTGCGCCATCTTGTTCACTCCGTCGCTAAACAGTCGGGTGGTGTAGCTGCCTTCAGGCATCTCCTCTCTGCGCTTCTCGATGAAGTCCTGCAGTTCCTGAAGGAAGAGCAGCGGGCTGGCCGCGTTGTCCTCGCCCCAGCAGGTGTCTGTGCCTGTATGGCAGGTAGGTCCATGAGGTATGACTTTCACGAGCAGCGTGTCGTGGTCGCAGTCGGCCGACAGGCTCACCAGCTCAAGGAAATTGCCGCTCGTCTCTCCTTTTGTCCAGAGCGTTTGGCGGGAACGGCTCCAGAAGGTCACCTTTCCGCTCTGCAGGGTTTTCTCGTAGGCTTCCTTGTTCATGAAGCCCAGCATGAGCACGTTCTTCGTCTTGGCATCCTGTATGATGGCGGGAAGTAGTCCCCCCATCTTTTCAAAGTCTAACGTTGATTCCTTCATGATGCAGATATTGTTTCAGTTGGTGTATGGGTATCTCGCCAAAATGGAACACGCTGGCAGCCAGCGCCGCATCTGCGTGCCCGATGTTGAAAGCGTCGCGGAAGTGCTCCCGGCATCCGGCTCCTCCGCTGGCGATGACGGGTATGGAGAGCATCTCGGAGAGGCGTGCCAGCGCCTCATTGGCATAGCCCTGTTTCACGCCGTCGTGGTTCATGCTGGTGAAGAGTATCTCGCCGGCACCTCTCTCCTGTGCCTCGTGGGCCCATTCGAAAAGGTCGTGTTCTGTGCGCTCACGTCCTCCCTTGAGGTAGCATTTCCAGCGTGCCGGGCCATTTGCCGAGGGGGAGCCGGCTGTCTCTTCCTGTCGGGCGTCGATTGCTACGACACACACCTGGGAGCCAAAGCGGCGGGCTGTCTCCTCGATAAGCTCGGGTCGGCACAGTGCAGCACTGTTCATGCTCACTTTGTCGGCACCGGCATAGAGCAGTCGCTCGACGTCGGCAAGCTCGTTGACACCGCCTCCAACGGTGAAGGGGATGTTGATCTCGCGCGCCACTCTGCCCACCATCTCGGTAAAGGTTTTCCTGCCTTCGAACGAGGCGGTGATGTCGAGAAACACCAGCTCGTCGGCGCCTGCCAGGCTGTAGGCCTTTCCCAGCTCGACGGGATCGCCGGCACTGCGAAGGCTGACGAAGTTGACTCCTTTCACCGTCTCTCCGTCCTTTACGTCCAGGCAAGGTATGATTCGTTTCGCAAGACCCATGTTCTATCTTTTTTTGGGCGTTATTTCAATGTTTTGCTCTTTGCCATCAGCGATTTCATGTCGATGCGGCCTTCGTAGATGGCTTTGCCGAAGACGACGGCGGGGATGCCTGCCGACGCCAGTTGGTCGATGTCCTCTTCCGACGACACTCCGCCGCTGGCGATGAGATATAGCTGCGGATAGGCAGCCATCAGCTCGCGATAGAGGGCGATGGAAGGTCCCTGCAGCGTGCCGTCTCTGGAGATATCGGTACATAGGATGTTCCTTACGCCCATATCGACATACCTCCTGAGAAACGGCAGGAGCTCCGTCTGAGAGTCTTCCTGCCATCCGTTGATGCTCACGCGGCCGTCTCTGACGTCGGCTCCTAGGATCATCCGCTCAGCGCCGTATCTGTGCAGCCAGCTTTCGAACAGTTCGGGATGGGTAATGGCCACCGATCCCACCGTCACCAACGAGGCCCCCGAGGCGAAGGCCGTCTCGATGTCGTCGTCGGTCTTGATGCCGCCTCCGAAGTCGATGGTCAGCGAGGTCTCTGCCGACAGACGCTGCAGGACATCGACGTTGACGATGTGTCTTGACTTCGCGCCGTCGAGGTCGACGACGTGCAGCCGCTTGAATCCTATCTCCTCAAACTGTCTGGCCATCACGACAGGGTCGTCGGCGTAGACGGTCTTCCGGGCATAGTCGCCCTTCGTCAGTCGGACGCACTTTCCGTCGATGATGTCGATTGCAGGTATGAGATCTATATATTTCATAGTTACTGTTCAGAGATCAGAGTTCCATAAAGTTGCGGATGATGCGCTCGCCTATGGTGCCGCTTTTCTCGGGATGGAACTGGCAAGCGTAGAAATTGTCCTTGTGCATCGCGGCAGAGTAGGGCAGGATGTAGTCGGCGGTTGCAATCGTCTCTTCGCAGAGTGGCACGTAGTAGCTGTGTACGAAATAGACATACTCGTCCTCCAGCCCCTTCATCAGAGGCGATTTGGTGTCGTGCAAGGCATTCCAACCCATACAAGGCACCTTGTCCTCATGCCGGTTGGGCGTGAAGCGCTTTACCTCAGCATCGAAGATCCCGAGGCAGTCGGTGTCGCCCTCCTCTGAGTGCCGGCAGAGCAGCTGCTGGCCGATGCAGATGCCCAGCACTGGCTGCTTCAGCGATCGTATCACCTCGTCCAGGCGGTGCTCCCGCAGATAGGCCATTGCACTGCGTGCCTCCCCCTGTCCGGGGAAGACCACGCGGTCGGCCGTTGACAGTGCCGTCGCATCGTCGGTCAGTACGGGCTCTACGCCCAGTCGTCTCAGTGCATTCATCACCGAGAAGATGTTGCCTGCATTGTATTTCACTACCGCTATCTGCATATCAGCTGAAGATGATGGTCTTGTTCTTGTAGGTGAGTATCTTGCGCTCGATGTGCTTCGTGACGGCTCTTGAAAGCACGATCTTTTCCAGGTCCTTGCCTTTGAGCACGAGGCTCTCGGGCGTGTCCTTGTGCGAGATGCGCGCCACATCCTGCTCGATGATTGGCCCTGCGTCGAGCTCAGCGGTGACGTAGTGGCTTGTGGCTCCGATAATCTTCACACCGCGCTCCCAGGCCTGATGATAGGGCTTTGCGCCCACGAAGGCCGGCAGGAACGAGTGGTGGATGTTGATGATATGGTGAGGATATGCGGCAATCATCTCGTCGCTGATAATCTGCATGTAGCGGGCCAGCACAATAAATGTCACGCGCTCGCGCCTGAGCATCTCCATCTCGGCTTGTTCCACCTCAGCCTTGTTAGAGTGGTCTTTCTTGATCGACCACACGTGATAGGGAATGCCGAACTGATCGGCCACGTAACGCAGGTCCTCGTGGTTCGACACGATGCAGGGGATGTCGACGTCGTACTCGCCGGCCTTCCATCGTGCTAACAGGTCGTAGAGACAGTGGCTCATCTTGCTTACGAAGATTGCCATGCGGGGACGCTGGTCGCTGAAGTAGAGGTTGAATTCCATCTGGTAGCGATGTGCATAGAGCGTCTCGACGTATTCTTGAATCTTCTCGCGAGGGATGGTGAACCCGTCCAGCTCCCATTGTATGCGCATGAAAAACATTCCGTCCTGACGGTCGACATACTGATCCAGGTAGACAATGTTCCCCTGATTGTCAGTAATAAATTTTGTGACTTCTGATATAATGCCCTGTTGGTCGGGGCAATGCAGAAGCATAATGGCCGTTGGTTTCATTTGTCCGTTTTTTGTTTTTTTGATTTGCAAAGGTACAAAAAATAGCGGTAAATAACGAAAATAACGACAAATTTTAGCTTTTTTCGTCATTTTTCTTGTCTAAAGTGATGATTATTCAAAAAAAATGCTTAACTTTGCAACAGTTTCTAAATTCCAAATACCTCTAAACAATGGCAAAGTATAATATTTCGGAGAGGAAGGAAAAGGACGCCAACTACCGGACACTTGTCAATCCGACTCTGATGGATGAGTTGAAAGACAAGATTCTGGAGATCGTCGTTATGCAGAAGAAGTACAAGGACAAAACCTACTCGGCCAAGAAACTTGCTGAGGACTTGGGTACCAACACCCGCTACGTCTCTGCAGTCGTAAATGTGCGGTTTCATATGAACTACACATCGTTTGTCAACAAATATCGTATCGAGGAGGCAATGTCCATCCTGACCGATAAGCGCTATCAGGATTTGAGGATAGAGGAGGTCAGCGATATGGTGGGCTTTGCGAATCGCCAGTCGTTCTACGCTTCGTTCTATCGTCTGACGGGCATCACTCCCAAGGAGTATCGCATGCAGCATTCGACTGCGAAGGCGAAGAAGAAAAAATAATGGAGCATTCCGCGGAATTCTGCTTTTCTGACGAGCGCTTTGCTGATATTCAAATGCTTCGATACCGTCTCGACGGTTTCGGACAGCTGTCGTTGAGGCAGAAACAGCTCGTCTTCTATTTGTCGGAGGCCGCCCTTTGTGGCCGCGACATCACCTTTGACCAGTTCGGCCGCTACAACCTTGCCATCCGTCATGCGTTGGAGGCCGTCTACACCGACTTCAGTATCGACCGCCAGTCGGCCGATTTCCAGGCTCTTGCCGTCTACGTGAAGCGCCTCTGGTTCTCCAGCGGCATCTATCATCATTACGGCTGCGACAAGTTCGTGCCGGCTTTCAGCCCTGAGTTTCTCAGCGATGCCCTTCATCGCGTAGCGCCATGCCGCCTGCCGCTGGGCGAGGGGCAGAGCGTTGACGACCTTTGTCGCGAGCTCTTCCCCGTGATCTTCGACCCGCAGGTGCTGCCCAAGCGAGTTAACAAGGCTGACGGCGACGATCTCGTCGTCAGCTCAGCATGTAACTTCTACCAAGGCGTCAGTCAACAGGAGGCCGAGGACTACTATGCCGCCCTGAAACAGCAAGGGCCTCAGGACGAGCCACCGTCGTATGGCCTGAACACCACGCTGGTGAAAGATGACACCGGACGTATTCGCGAAGAGCCGTGGACCACGCGAGGAAAGTACGCCAACGCCATACGGCATATCGTCTACTGGCTTGAGAAAGCATGCCTGGTGGCCGAGAATGAGCGTCAGCAGCGAGCCATCCGACTGCTTATCGACTATTACCAGACGGGCAACCTGCATACCTTCGACGAGTACTCCATCGAGTGGCTGGGCGACCTCGAAGGGGAGGTCGACTTCATCAATGGCTTCATCGAGGTCTATGGCGACCCGCTAGGGCTGAAAGGCTCGTGGGAAGGACTTGTGGAATACGTCGACGAAGAGTCTACGCGACGCACTCGCACCATCAGCCAGAACGCCCAGTGGTTCGAGGACCACTCGCCTGTCGACCCTCGCTTCCGAAAGCCAAAGGTGAAGGGCGTCTCGGCCCGAGTCATCTGTGCCGCTATGCTTGGCGGCGACGAGTATCCCTCCACCGCCATTGGCATCAACTTGCCCAATGCCGACTGGATAAGAGCCCGATACGGTTCGAAGAGCATCACCATCTCGAACATCACCGACGCCTACAACAAAGCTTCGCATGGGAGTGGCTTCAAGGAGGAATTCGTCATCGACGAGGACACTCTCGCGATGATTGACCGCTATGGAGACCTTTGCGACAATCTGCATACCGACCTCCACGAGTGTCTCGGACACGGTAGCGGGCAGCTGCTGCCCGGCGTCGACCCCGATGCCCTGAAGGCCTATGGCAACACTATCGAGGAGGCGCGCGCCGACCTCTTTGCACTTTATTATCTGGCCGACTCAAAATTGGTGGAGCTGGGGTTGCTGCCCGACGGTGAGGCCTACAAGTCGGAGTACTATACCTACATGATGAATGGTCTGCTCACACAGCTCGTCAGGATAGAGCCGGGGCGGCATATAGAAGAGGCACACATGCGCAACCGTGCGCTCATCGCGCGGTGGTGCCTGAAGCATGCGTCGCAGATGGCCCTTGTGCAGCGCAACGGAAAGACCTACCTCAGCATCGGCTCCTACGACGAGCTTCGAGGATTGGTGGCCCGTCTGCTGGCTGAGATCCAGCGCATCAAGAGCGAGGGCGACTACGAGGCTGCCCGAGAGCTGGTGGAGACCTATGCCGTGAAGATCGATGCGCAGCTGCATCAGGAAGTGCTCCGGCGCTATCGCCGCCTGGATCTCGCACCCTATAAGGGATTCATCAATCCCTGGTTGCTACCCGTCGTCGACCGCAAAGGCAACATCGTCGACATACAGGTCAACTATTCCGAATCCTACGACCATCAGATGCTCCGTTACAGTCATGAGTACGGATTCCTGGGGTGAAAACGACTAGAGATTGAATGATGGATGATGTTCAGTTGATAATAAAGGAGCTCAAACAGTCGTTCCGACAGATGATGGACGGGGCGACAGCTCAGTCGATGCGCGAGAAAGGGCTCGACTACAGATTGAACTGGGGTGCCACGTTGCCTCGGCTACAGGAGAAGGCGCGCGAACTGACGGCCAATAGCCTTGTGCCTCGCTATGACCTGGCCCTCGCGCTATGGAAGGAGAATGTGCGCGAGTGTAAGATCCTCGCCACGATGATCATGCCGCCCGACGAGATTCTGCCTGAGGTGGTCGACATCTGGATGGAGCAGACGACGACGGTGGAGATTGCCGAGCAGGCAGCCTTCAACCTCTATCAGTATCTTCCTATGGCTGCCGAGAAGGCCTTCCTCTGGATATCCTCCGCCGACGACCTACCTCAAATCTGCGGCTATCACGTGCTGAGCCGTCTCTTCGCACGCCATCAAGAGCCCAACGAACGGGGCATCAACGAGTTCGTCGACCAGGCACTCTCAGCCCTGCAGAGCGAGAACGTCCTCGTACGAAAGGCAGCGATGCAGAGTCTTGTACACTTTGCCGATATGGGCTTACTCTATGAGCGAATCGCACGGTCGGCCATCCGTACCATCGGCCTCGACTTTCTATGATCATATAATTAATGTATAGGCACTAATGCCTTCGTCGCCTGCCAATGACCCTCATTGATATCCTTCTGCTCTCACTATCACTTGGCGTCGACTGCTTCACCGTTTCGGTGGCATGCGGAGCGATCGTCCGCAGGTGGCAGTGGAGCATTGGTGTCAGGACGGCTGTGCTCTTCGGACTTTTCCAGGCGCTCATGCCGCTGGTGGGGTGGGGGGCCGTCCGGCTCTTCGCTGCCCGTCTTGAGGATTACGGCCGTTGGGTGGCCTTTGCCTTACTGCTGTTCGTGGGCCTGCGCATGATCGCTGAAGCCTTCCGGCCGACAGACGAGCCGCCATCCTTCCGTCCGCAGCGTCTCTCCACACAGCTCCTCCTGGCCGTCGCCACCAGTATCGATGCCATGGCCGTAGGTGTGTCGATGGCCGTCGTGGGATATTCCACACTTGCATCGCTCTTCCTTCCGCTGACGCTTATCGGCTGTGGATCGTTGCTGTTGGCACTCCTGGGACACGAGCTCGGCATTCGGTTTGGCCGTGCCATTGCCCGTCGTTTCCGTCCGGAACTTCTTGGAGGCATCATCCTTGTCGCTATCGGCGTGAAGGTGTTGTGTGGATAAGAAAAGTGAAGGGATAAAGGTGCCATAGGTATCCGTGGAAAGGCAGTTTTGCACTTTTTTTGAAAAAAAACGTCGAAAAGTTTTGCGGGTTCAGAAAAAAGTATTACCTTTGCACCCGCAATCGAGAGAGATGCACTTTCTTATTGAAAGATTACTGCGGAAATAGCTCAGTTGGTAGAGCACAACCTTGCCAAGGTTGGGGTCGCGG
>CAMNHM010000110.1 GCA_946539475.1 uncultured Prevotellaceae bacterium
CACACGTCGACGGATGGCAGTGGCGTCCCGACATGATCTGGTACGACAACCTCCGTATGTTCAAGTCTGTCAGCTACTACGTGCAGCAGCTCTATGCCATGAACAAGGGTACCAACGTGCTCTCGCTGCTCACGGCAGACCCGAAGGATGCCAAGGGTAAGAAGCAGGTGCCTGTGGGCGGACAGGAGGGAATGGACGGCCTGTTTGCTTCCTCCGTCTACGATGCTCCAACGGGCGAGGTGATTATTAAGATTGCCAATACCTCGAAGCAGGTGCAGAGCGTGGAGTTCAACCTGATTGGAATGACAGGTGAGCGCACTGCCAACACGCTGACGCTGAGCCACAACGGCATGGACGATGAGAATACGCTCGATGAGCCTACGAAGATCACTCCGAAGCCAGGCACCGTTGCCTGTCAGACTGGCAAGAAGAACACGGTGCTTGCAGACCAGCTGCCCGCCATGTCCTTCCGCGTCTATAAGGTGAAGAAGTAAAGAAAACGGTCTGCATAGAAGGCTACCTGCGACACCAAAACAAGTTGTTTTGGTAAGCAAAGTATGCCACTTTGGTAATCAAAGTATGCTTCTTTGAAGACCAAAACAACTTGTTTTGGTAGCGCAAGAAACCTACTTCGCATCTCAAAGTATAAGCGCGTGGTATGGAAAGTAGCAGAAGACGGATGCGAAAAAGCACGCTCTTCTGCTACTTACTTTAATCCAAATGCAGTCTAGCGACCGATTTGGGTTTATTGTCCCAGGGTTTCAATCATGTAGATGGCGTCGAGACTCCACATCGCTGCATCGTTCGTGGTGACGCCCCACCAGTAGTCGATGGGGGCAGCCGACTGCGGAGGATTGATGCGGTCGATGCGGAAGGTGGGTGCGCTGGTGTGCTCGATGCGTCCCCAGAGGTCGCGCCACGCCTCAGCCTTCAGCTCGGGCGAACGTGTCATCCAGGCTCCGTAGGCGAGTAGTCGACGGACGGGGAATCCCCCGCGTGACACCTTCTTGTAACGTAGCGCAAAGTCAAGCCAAGTGGCTTTGAATGCATCGGAGACGAAGGGCAGCAGCTCGTTCATCACCTCAAAGCCTCCCATGATGGTCGCCAGGTGGTTGGTGGTCTGACGGTCGGGATCGCCCTCGTAGGTGATGACTCCCGTAGCGGGGTCATAGCCTAGGGCGAGATGCCCAGTGAAGAGTCCGTGGTTGAACTTCGTGACGCTCTCGAGTCCTGTGAAGATCTTGTCGCGATACTTCAGGTTGCCCGTGCGCTCCCACTCCGTCATCCAGTTGCCTGCGTATGCCAGCCAGTCGGGTCCAAAGCGCAGGCGGGCGGGTGCTGAGGTGGGATATCTGTCGCGAGGCTCAGCCAGTCGCATGGGGTCGAGGTGATAGAGCAGGGTGTCGCCATCTGTCTGTTCGTGCATGATGTCGCCCGTGCGCTCGTCGGCAGTGAGATAGTAGTAGAATCGCAGGAATGCCGACTGCGAGATGCGCGCCTCCTTTGCTCCGCATCCCCAGTGGCTGACGTTGTGGCGCGAGCCCAGTGGTGCCAGTGGCCCTATGTGGTAGGTGTCGACCTCGCTGTTGTGGCGTGTCATCGCCTCTGCCATGCGCCATACGTCAGCTCGTCCCGTTCGCAGGAAGGAGTACCAGAGCCACATGGGGGTGCCCAGCTCAGTGTTATCCCAGGCGAATCCGCCCACGTCGTAGCGCCATTCGTGGCGGTTGGCATCGTAGGAATGCATGAAGTCGCCATAGTTCCAGAATCCATACCACTTGTGCTGTTCGACGGCATCGCGGTAGTAGTCAAGATATTGCGACAGTCGCCGCTCGACGGCTGAGGCAGTGTCGGTAGGTAGCGACCAGATGCCAAAGGCCCGTTTCTGGTGTAGGTACTCAGCGGTGGGCAGCAGGCGCGGAGCGATGGCGAGCTGTACTGCCTGGCGTGCGAACTGCTGACGGTTTGGGCAGTCGACTTGCGGGTCGAGCCAGAATGTGGTGGTGCGCCCTATACCGTAGGGCGTGGAGAGTCCTTCCTGCACATCCTCGTAGCTGGCATTCAGGTCGTGGGCAATGGTGTCGTAGTGGCAGAGGTTCATTGGGTCGCCCTCTGGGCTCCAGAGGTACATCGTGAGTCGTGCCTCCTCAGAGCGTGCACGATCGACCTGGATGGTAGAGGGATAGCTCTGCCAGAAATCCTGCATGTAGACGCCCAGTCCTCCTTGGGTGTCGCCCACGAAGACATAGCCAGGTGCGCGCTCTCCTGTGAAGGTGCCTATCCATGGCGTTGCCTCCCGCTGTCCTTCCTCCGTGGGCGATGTGGCGCGCTTGCGGATGGAGAAGCTGTTGTCTGTGAGCTGCGAGAGCCGGAAGCCATCCCAGGCAGCCCAGTGGTCGATGAGCTGACGGTCGCCGCGGTTGAGTTGTTCGTAGGAGGTGACGTGGCGTCCCTCGCGTTGGTTTTGCATTGCCTGGCGGTCGGAGAGGAATCGTCGGCCGTCGATGGGCTGTACCGCCTCCGTCCATACACCGCAGGTCTGCTCACCGTCGCCGGCTGTCAGTGGCGGTGTGGTGGCGAAGGCGATATGCCTGTTGTAGGGCTCCTGACGCATGGGCACGTCGAAGCTGATGCCCAGCGAGGTGATCATGTCGCGATGCTCGTCGCCATCGTAGAGGAAGGTGTGTACGAGCTTGATCTGTCGATGCTGGTTGTAGAGGTAGAGACGTACGGTGAAGGGCAGCCATGAGCGACGCTCCGAGTGATGACGGCCGTCGATGCGTACGACCGTCAGCTCATTGCCGCTACGCTCGAGACGGACGTCGTCGATATGGCTGGTGAAGCTTTCGTCGTCGGTAGTGGCGATAAGCCTTGTTGCTCCTGCCACCCGTCGCTGCTGGCTGTTCATGATGATACTGTCGATGATGCATGATCCCTGTTTGGGGATATAGGCGCTGACGACGTTTCCCTCGACGACAAACTGGCTGGCGGTCTCCCTGACGAAGGGCGCTGCCTTGGCACTCTTGGCTGCCTGCACGATGCTCAGCTCCTTGCCTATGGGGACGATGGCACTCATGCTTGCCCACTTCACCGACCCGTCAGGCCATCGCGCCATGACCCACGCGTCGGCGGGCTGCTGGTCGGAGAGTGCGAGTCGCGAGACGTCGCTCAGCTCGCCCTGTGCAAAAGGTATGCCAAAGGTGACAGGCGTGGTGTAGGGAGATGCCTTGTCGGCGCCAATCCAGTGGAGGGGGATGCCTGTCAGCAGTGATGACTGTCGGAGCTCCTGATGCTGGAAGTTGGCGATGCGACAGTGGGAGAGCGTCGTGCGGAAGGCGAACCATCCGCTGTTGAGAGGCTCAGGGTCGAGATAGTCGGCGATGCATGTTCCGTCGACCGTCATCCGCGTCCGTCCGTTCTGTGTCGACAGCTTGACGTGATACCAGTGGTTAGGCTTCAGCAGGTGGCTTTCGTCGGTGAACTCGCTGAGGATGGCAGGACGGAGCGCCTCGTCCGTGATGCCCTGCTCGTCAGCAGTATAGCGGCGGAAGCGCGTCGTGGTGTTGCCGTTGCCGCCATAGCCCATGTAGTACATCTGCAGCGAGTAGTAGCGCTCGAAGACTCCGTTGCGCCACTTTGCCCTTTTCCAGATGTCCTTCGCCTTAGGGTCGCTCGCCATCCAGAAGCAGTTCATGTCGCTCAGGCGGTCGCCCTCGCCTTGCTTGACGATCTGTACGTCGTACTCCACGCAGCAGTCGGCTTTCAGTTGCTGCTTGCGCCATAGCGAAAGCCCCTTGGGAGCTACGATCTCGCAGGTATCGCCCTGGAAGCTGACCCGATAGTCGGGCGACTCCGATTCCACTTGCCAGTACTTGCTGAACTGGCGGCTATTGAGTCCTGACTGCGCCATGATGGTCGTTGCGAAGAGCAGCGTCAGGAGGGTGGTGATTTGTCTAGTAGTCATAAGCAGTAGTGATGAGTAGTTTGATTCGTGTTCTTTTCTGTGTGCGGCTATTTCTTGTCGAACGTCAGCAGCAGCTTGCCTACGAAGGCGGCGTGCTTGCCGTTCTGGTCGACGGGGACGGGTCGGCCGTCGATGTTGTTGACATATTCCATGTGCTCGAAATACGTGTGGGAGTGACCGCCCAGGACGAGGTCGACACCTCGTGTGTTCTCAATGAAACGCTGGTCGGGATACTCCGTGCTGCCCCATCCCAGATGACTCAGGCAAATGACATAGTCGCACTTTTTCTTGTTGCGCAGGATGTCGACCATCTCGCGTGTCTTCTCCACGGGGTCGAGGAATCGCAGCTGACCGTAGTTCTTGGTAAATACCAGCCCCTCGAGTGGCGGACAGAGTGCGAAGACGCCAATCTTCACGCCCTTACGCTTAATAATAATGTAGGGCTTGACGATGTCGCTGAGCTCCGTGCCGGCAAAGTCGTAGTTGGAGCATACGATGGGGAAGCGTGCCTGGCGGAAGATACGGACCATGTTGTCGAGCCCGAAGTCGAACTCGTGGTTGCCTATGGTGACGGCGTCGTAGCGCATCTGGTTCATCAGCCCAATCTCGACGTCGCCCTCGAACATCGAGTAGTAGGCCGAGCCCTGTGAGAAGTCGCCACTGTCGAAGAGCAGCAGGTCGGGATCCTTCTGGCGCTCCTCTTTGATCATGGCGATGCGTCGCAGGAATCCGCCGCGGTCGGCAAGCATCGTGTCGGCGAGGTTACGGTTCAGGGGCATGATGGTTGAGTGGGTATCGTTGGTGTGCAAGATGGTGAGACGCTTCTGCGCCTCCGCTGGGCTGAATGACAGCTGACAGATGATGAACGATAGCGTTATCAGGAGTCCGTAGCGAGTATTGTTGTTCATTGCGTAATTTATTTTTTTGCGATTGATTCTTTTGGGAAATCTCGGAGTGTCGGGGCCTCGGGATCTCGAAGTCTCGGAATCTCGAAGTCTCGAGAGCACGATAGTTCGAGAGCGCGAGAGTTCGCTGGACTTCGTTATTCAATCCTGATGCGGCCCTCAACCTGTGCGTCGACGGTTTTGCCTTGGGCATGCAGGGACTTGAAATAGTTCATGATGATGAAACGCGAGTTGTCAGCCTCGTTCTGTGGCGATTTCACGTCGGTGGCGTCCTTGAATGCCTCGAGTCCGTCGTTGCCTTGCACGATGTAGTCGATGGTAACGGCGCGATAGGTGGCTTTAGGGTCAATCTCCTTTCCGTTGAGGCGGGCGGAGAGAAGCTTCCCGTCGCGTGTGATGACTAGCTCTACGCCACGGCTGACGCCCTCGCCGCCCCGGCGTGCTATCTGTCGGAACAACTCGAGCAGCTTCTCGCCTGTGAAGGTGGCGAAGGCTATCTTGTTCTCGAACGGGGCGATATCGTTGATGTCGCCATAGGTCACCTCGCCCTTCGACAGGGCAGCGCGTATGCCTCCGATGTTGTAGACGCCTATGTCGGGCTTCTCGCCATAGTCCTTGCCCGCCCATACGAGGATGTCGCTGAGTAGGTTGGATATTTCGCTCTCGGGTCGCCGCTTGTCCATATCACGGGCAGCGATACCCATGACGGGGCTCATCACCTCGTCGACCTTCGCCTTGTAGGGCGCTATGAATGCCTCTGCAGCAGCGTCGGGGTGCTGGTCGTAGCGGTTGTCGATGAGTATGCGCTGGCGACTGATGCTCGTCAGCTCGTAGTGCGAAGCGCAGCTCGTGGCAGCGAGGGCGAGTGCGCCAAGCGTAAGTAATTTGTTGACTGTGTTCATCTTCTTTTGCTATTTTCGTGCAAAAATACAAAAAAGTTTTGGAGTAACCAAATTTTTTTAGTACCTTTGCACCCGCTTTTCGGCGTAACCGATGGTGGGAAGATAGGAGAGTTGCCCGCTATGTTGCGTTGGAACGATACAACAATTTAATTATTAAGTACTTAAAAATGAATTTAATTAAAGTTGCTGAGGAAGCATTTGCAACCAACAATCGCGCCAAGGCTCTTGAGGCTGGCAAGAAGTTTGAGGAGTTTGGTCCTGGTGACACCATCACCGTTGGTTACAAAATTATCGAGGGTTCAAAGGAGCGTATCCAGCTCTATCGTGGCGTGGTGATTAAGATCTGCGGTCATGGTGAGAAGAAGCGCTTCACTGTCCGTAAGATGTCTGGCACCGTGGGTGTGGAGCGTATCTTCCCCATGGATTCTCCCAACATCGACAGCATCGAGGTGAACAAGCACGGTAAGGTGCGTCGCGCCAAGCTTTACTATCTGCGTAAGCTCACTGGTAAGGCTGCCCGCATCAAGGAGAAGCGAGTCGCTATCAAGAAGGAGGACTAAACCCCGCCTCAAAAGAAATAAAGCATCGGAAGCCTCTGTGGCTCTCCGATGCTTTTTTCTTGAGTGCCCAGCTCTGCTTTGAAAGCACAAGCTGAAGCCTCTTCTTGGGCACTAGCGATAGGGGCTATGGCTATAGTAGCTTGGCGATGTCGGCTTCGATATCGCTCATCTTGTCGGTAGGCTCGTAGCGCTTGACGACGCGCCCGTCGCGAGTGTGTTCACCACGAGGATCACCTTCCCCTTGTACTGGGCGAGCGAGACGTCCTTGCCCTCGTCGTTCTTCACTTTGAAGTCGTAGATGCCCTGGGCTGACACCGTCAGCATGCCCAGAATGGCGGCAAGGCAGATCATGAGTCTTTTCATCGTTGTTCGTAATGTTTAGTTGTGATACGGGTGCAAAGGTAGGAATAAATTATGAATTATACCCAGCAAAAGGCGAATTATTTTGCGGTTCCTTTCCTTTTCTCTTACTTATTTCGTAACTTTGCACTCGAAATACGAAAAGCGATGAAAGAATTCCTGCAAGTACTAAGGCGGTTCGTGCCTCCCTATATGAAATATCTCGTGGCGTCGGTGGTGTTCAACATCCTCTCGGCGTTGCTCAACATCTTCTCGTTCGCTGCCCTCATACCCATCCTGCAGATCCTCTTCCAGACGGGCGACGCCGAGGCTGCCACCTCGTGGATGGCGTGGGATTGGGGCAACGTGCAGGGCGTGCTGATGAACAACCTGAACTATTTCGTCAACCAGCTCATTGCCGACTATGGTCAGACGACGACATTGCTCTTCATAGGACTCTTCCTGGCTGTCACGACAGCGATGAAGACGGGTGCCTATTTCCTCTCCTCAGCCACGATTATCCCTATTCGCACGGGTGTGGTGCGCGACATCCGCAATCAGCTCTATCGCAAGATCACGTCGCTGCCCCTGGGATTCTTCAGCGAGGAGCGCAAGGGCGACATCATTGCCCGCATGAGTGGCGACGTGCAGGAAGTGGAGTCAAGCATCATGTCGTCGCTCGACATGCTTTTCAAGAATCCCATCCTCATCGTCGTCTATTTTGGAACGCTGCTCTTCGTGTCGTGGCAGCTGACGCTGTTCACCATCGTCTTCGTGCCCATCTTCGGATGGTTCATGGGGCTCGTGGGGCGCAAGCTGAAGCGACGCAGCATCGAGGCACAAGCCCTCTGGAGTGACACGATGAGCCAGGTGGAGGAGACGCTGGGCGGCCTGCGCATCATCAAGGCTTTCTGTGCCGAGAAGCGGATGAACGAGCGTTTCGACGAGGTGAACTCCCACTATCGCAACGACATCATGCGCGTCAACATCCGCCAGTCGATGGCTCATCCCATGAGCGAGTTCCTGGGGACGGTGATGATCATCATCGTGCTATGGTTCGGAGGCATCCTCGTGCTCAACAACAAGGCGATCACGGGACCGTCGTTCATCTATTATATGGTGATTCTCTACTCCATCATCCAGCCGCTGAAGGACTTCTCGAAGGCTGGCTACAACATCCCTAAGGGCCTGGCGTCGATGGAGCGCATCGACAAGATCCTGAAGGCTGAGAATACCATTCGCGAGGCTCCCAACCCAAGACACATCAGCTCGTTCGAACATCAGATAGAGTTCCGTAACGTGTCGTTCCGCTACTCCTCTGTCCAGCCGGGCGAACAGGAGGGAGGATGGGTGCTGCGCGACATCAACCTCACGATTCCCAAGGGAAAGACCGTCGCGCTGGTAGGGCAGAGTGGGGGAGGAAAGTCGACGCTCGTCGACCTCATCCCGCGCTACTACGACGTGCAGGAGGGCGAGGTGCTCATCGACGGCATCAACGTCAAGGACCTGGGTATCTACGACCTGCGACAGCTTATTGGCAACGTCAATCAGGAGGCAATCCTCTTCAACGACTCCTTCCGCAACAACATCGCCTTTGGGTCCAGGGCAGCAGTAGCAGAAGGCGAGGGCGCTGAGGAAGAGGAGGTCACTGAGGCTGAAATCATCGAGGCGGCAAAGATTGCCAATGCCTACGACTTCATCATGGCTTCAGAAAAAGGCTTCGACACGAACATCGGCGATCGGGGTGGACGACTCTCAGGCGGACAGCGGCAGCGCGTCAGCATTGCGCGCGCCATCCTGAAGAACCCGCCGATCCTGATTCTCGACGAGGCGACGTCAGCCCTCGACACTGAGAGCGAGCGGCTCGTGCAGGATGCGCTGGAACGGCTTATGAGCACTCGCACTACCGTTGCCATCGCCCACCGCCTGTCGACCATCAAGAATGCTGACGAAATATGCGTCCTGCACGAGGGACGCATCGTGGAACGCGGCACTCATGATGAGCTGTTGGCCAAGGACGGCTACTACAAGAAGCTGCACGACATGCAGCAG
>CAMNHM010000111.1 GCA_946539475.1 uncultured Prevotellaceae bacterium
GCGACCGCTTGCCCATCTGCGTGCCCGTGACGGGCGAGTTGAGGTCGGCCGTGACGACCACCTCCTGCAGCTGCTGGCTGGCATGAAGCTGGAAGTCGAGCGTCAGGGTGCGGTCGAGGCTGACGTCGGCCGTCTGCTGCTCGTAGCCAACGTAGGTGACGCGCAGCTGATGGCGTCCCTCGGGCAGCGTCAGCGAGTAGTGGCCGTACTCGTTGGTCATCGTCCCCTGTCGGGTGGTCAGGTCGAGCACGGTGGCGTTGATGAGCAGCTCGCCCTGGGCGTCGAGCACCCGTCCGCTCAGCGTGTGGGTGGTAGTGTGCCGGCGTCGCTGCTCCGTCGCTTTCAACAGCACGTTACGCCCTTGTACACTATAATTGATGTTCGCGTGCGCGAAAAGGGTGGCCAGTGCTTTCTCCAGCGACATTGCTGAGAGATCGGTGCCCTCATAGGCAATGTCGAGCGGCAGCGACGAGTTGTAGACGAAGCTCACTCCGTGCTCCTCTTCCAGGCGCTCCATCTGTTGGCGCACGGTTGTCTGCGCCGTCGCTCTGAGGCAGCTGAGGATGAGCACGATGATGCATAGATGTTTTCTCATTACAGACGTTTCTTTTCTAGCTATGACGCAGAAACGACCTTTTACCCCCATCGGTTATAGCAAAAAAATGAAGAAAAAATGCTCCCGCTGTCCACGCAGTCGATGCAGGGCTTTGGAAATCTGGTGCTCGACGGTCTTCTGACTGAGGCCTAGCCTCTGGGCTATCTCGCTGTAGGTCAGTCCGTCGCGTTTCGATAGCAGGAATATTTCACGACAGCGTTGCGGCAGCGCGTCGATAGCCTCCCAGAGGGCAGCCTCTATGTCGGAGCGCTCCTGTGCCTCTTCGTCGCTGATGGCGCCGTCGAGGTCGTGGGGCAGGAAATTGCTGCTTGAGACCCCGTCGAAGCCTTCTGGCTGCAAGCCTCCTACTACGGGCGTATTTCGCCGCAGCACGTCGATGCAGCGATTGCGCACGGCCGTATAGAGCCAGGCACGTGCGTTGGAGGGCTCCTCGTCACTCTCGAGCATCCGCACGAAGCAATCCTGCACTACGTCTTCCACGGCCTCCACGTCTTTCAGGTAGTGGAGTGCATAGAGGCATAGCGGTCGGTAATAGTTACGGAACAGCAGTTCGGCTTCCATCTTTGCTTTTTAGGGGCTGCAAAGTTACAAAAAGTCAAGCGCAAAACAAAGGATTTTATTCTTTTTTAGCCAAACGGAGTAACTTCGGTAACTCCTCAGTCATGAAAAAAAGAAACAAATGAGCACAAATGAAGATAAATTATTGTCTATGCTGGCATTCAGCCATTCATACTATTCGCACGGCAAAAGACAATTTTTCCGTAATTTGTGCTCATTTGTTTCCATATTATAGCGAGAGGATGAACTCATCCCATTGTGCAGGCGATCCTTTCTTGCCGAAAGCCTTCTGATAGAGTCGCGAACGGGTGTTGGTGACGGCCTGGCGGGTGTGAGCCGTGAGTTGGGCGATGGCTGCAGGCGACATGCTCAGTCGCAGCAACAGACACACGCGACGCTCCTGAGGATTGAGTCGGCAGAATCTGCTGATGCGCCTAAGGAAATCCGGGCATTGCTCGTCGACGGTCTTTTCCACCTCTGCCCATTCCTCTTCTGGCAGGGCAGGCTGCCGGGGATCGTCGATGAGTTGTTTAAGGCGCGTCATGAGTGGCGATGCTGCGGTGTCGTCGTCGTCGGTTTTAGGCTGTCGTGCGTGCTCGCTTAGGAGGTGTTCGAGTTGCTGCACCTTGAGCTGGTAGTTCATCCGGCGACGGCTGGCATATAGAAACAAAGAGACGAGCAGCAGTATGAGCAGCACGACGGCCGCCCCAGCGATGATGGCCTGCCGCTGGTAGCGATCTGCCTGCCGCTGATGGAGTGTATAGTCGTAGAGAGCTGCCGTCTGTCGGATGGCGGCAGCATCGTTGGCCTCGTGCAGTGAGTCGGTCAGCAGCTCGTATTGCTTCAGGTGTAGCAGGGCCTGCTCGTTGTTGCCGTCGTCGATGGCGTATCTTGCCAGGGCGTGATGGGCGGCCTGGCGGGCATAGATGTTCCCTTCCTGGAGGAGTATGCGGTAGTAATATGTCGCGGAGTCGCGCTGCTGGGCACGGGCATAGTAGTCGGCCATCATGAAGTATAGTCCGCTGCGGTTGTCTTCGTCTACGTATTCCAGTGCGGGCATCAGCAACTGTCGAGCCTCGTCCAGGTGGTTCCTGTAGAGGTGGTGGGCAGCCATCTGGCTCTCCACGTCGCGCTGCATCGCCAGGTTGCCACTGGCTTTTGCCAGCTGGCGTGCCCGCTCAAAATATTCCAGGCAGCTATCGGCGCTCTCCTCCGTGGCACGCAGTACGTTGCCGATGTCACGCAGGTCGTAGATCAGACCAAGGGTGTCGCGGGCCCTGAGGTCGATGACGTAGGCCCTTCGGTAGCTCTGGAGTGAGCGGTCGAGCAGCCGTTGCTGGAAATAGAGTGTGCCCATCTGGCTGTTGACCAGCGCCCTCAGGCTGTCAGTCTGTGCCAGTTCGCCGGCTCGCTCCAGGTGCTCCAGTGCCGATGGCGCGTCGCCCTGCTCCATCAGTTTCAGGGCTTCGTGATACTCGTTCAGCCCTGCCTGTCGATTGGTGCAGGCGCTGACGAGTATCACGAGCAGTGCGATGACAGTTGTGGGATGCTTCATTGAGTGACGACCAGTTTCCGTCCGTTCCTGATGTATACTCCCTTGGCGGGCACGCCGCTGAGGCGCTGGCCCGACAGGCTGTAGACGGCATCGTCGGCTGCGTGTTGCTGCGTCAGCGGCGTGTCGATGCTGTCGGTCCCTCCGACGGTGACCCCCCCCGTGTATTGGCCGATGAAGAAGATGACGCCCGTCGACTGCTCGCTGATGATGTATACGAAGGGACGTGTGGCGTAGAATCGAGCCATCTCGGGCATGCCGGTGGTTTCTGCTCCGATGATGGTGACGGCAGCTGCCTCAGTGCCCTGCTCGTCGACTCTGATCCTGGCCTTCTGCCGCATCATGCTGATGAAGACGGGACGGTTGCAGAAATAGGGGAACTCGGCTTCGTCGGTGAATGCTGTCGGCATGCCCATCTCGGCCATCACCTGTTTGAGGTCTACGTCCTTCTCGCTCTCGAAGCGGGGCAGTTTCACGTCGACCGTGATCGTCCTGCCCTTCGTCTGCCAGGAGCTGCCGCTGAGGGCATCGAGCACGTCGCCGACGGTCTTCCCTTCGCGCGGCAGGAATACGGTCATCTTGTAGGCCCCGTTGCCGTAGGGCAGGTTGATGGCCTGATAGAGGTCGTTGTCGGCATACTCCAGGTCGTCGAACAGCTTAGCCATGACGGGCACTGTGGGTCCGCCGCCGAAGGGCTCCTCGTAAGTGTCGGCAGCATCGAAGGGTGAACTCCATTGGCCCTTGAAGTAGATGGCATCGAGCAGATAGCTGACGGCAGCGGGGTTGAACGTCTGCTCGTTGAGGATGTTGCGGATCATCTGCTCCGTGTGGTCGCTGGCCCACTGGTTGATGACGTCCATAGTCTCTCCGTCGAAGAAGTCGCGGCTTTGTGGCTGTGCGTCGTAGTAGTCGTTGCACGTCTCGACGAAGGGCTCCTGCAGATAGTAGCCCTGCCCCTCGTTGATGAAGATGGTGTTGGCGATGATGGCCTTCGTCTTCGCGTCGAGTGTGTTGGCATCGTCGAGCATCTTGCGGCTGAAGGCGTTGATGGCGTCAGCCCCTGCCTCGCCGAAGCCCAGCGTCTGGTTGATTTCCTGCTGTGTCTGCCCTGCGGCGGCATTGTTGAGCATGCCCAAGGCGAAGGTGATGCTCAGCGGCGATACGACGCTGCTGGTCTTACCTCTGACTTTCCGGAACAGGCGGAAGGCGAAGTCGTTGTTGCTGGCCACCAGCTGGCGCTCGTCGTCGCTGAGGTCGATGATTTTCGGAGCCAGGAATCCCTGAGCCGTGAACCAGAAGTCCTTGCTGCTGACGGATGCCAGCTCTTCGTAGTCGCAGATGCAGTTCACGTCCGGCTTGAAGACGTAGTGCGCCAGTCCTTTCCCGCTGAATCCCACGCCCTCTACGGCACGGAGTCCTGTAGGCGCGCCGCCGGAGAGGTAGTTGTAGCGATGGAAGCTGCGGCCGTCCTCCATGAAGTTGTCCTCCACGACGGTGTATGCCGACAGGTCGAGGCCGGGCTCCTGATAGCCTTGCAGGGTGAAGTCGACGAGCAGGAAGTCCTGCTTGTCGCCGCGGTAGTCGTACATGTAGACGCGGCCCTCGTCGTCCTCGCGGAAGGCTCCGTAGTATTTCTGCTTGTAGTCGCGGTCGTCGGTGCGATACATCTTCATATACGCGCGCCCGTCGATGGTGGTGTCGCCTTTCAGCTGATAGTACGACATCCACATCCAGTGGTCATAAAACTTGCCGTCGGGGCCGGGCTCCTCGCGGTCCTCGTAGTGGTGATAGATGTAGCACCACGTCTTTCCCTGCTCCAGCATGGGGCGGCTGGGCTTCGCGGCTTGCGCTGTCAGACAGCATGCAGCCGTCACGATCATCGTCAGAATTGTCTTTTTCATAAGCTATTGCGATGTTTAAGTCGTTATTCGTTGGAATAATCCTGTTTCACTCCTTCCTGGTATATCCACGCCTCGACGATCTCAACGACTTCGCCGACGGGTCGCCCTGCCAGATGGCTGCTGCAGTTGGCCGTGACGGTAGTATCATTGATGTCGAACGGACAATCTTGCGGCCATATCGACCATTGCTCTTCCATCGTCCATACGTCGTGCTTCCTGGGGCCCGTCTGTGTCAGCTTGACGTAGATGTAGTCGCTAGTGCTAGCCTCCCCTCCATTATGGTCAGGGTCGACGAAAGCCTCTATCATCCATAGCTCGTCGAAGACCATTTTACAGGTGGCAGCCGTGCATACGCCGTCCTTCACGCTGATGCTGAAGAGCACGTCGAAACTGAACATGTCCTTTAGGGACGTCAGGTGGTCGCTGTAGCTGAGCTGCCCGCCGTTCGTATCCTCCCGCCAGCCTCGCTCGCGCGTGTCAAGCAGAGGTGCCTTGAACGCCAGGCTGTCGATGTCGGCTATGGCGTAGGCAGGTCGCATGCCTACCTGCAAGCTGTCGCCATCGAGGAACCGTAGGTGGTTGTAGACGTTCGTCTCGTAGGCATCGCAGTGTGCCCCTTGGCAGATGTATAGCTTCTGCTGCCCACTGGCCTTCGTCGTGAGCAGCATCAGCAGTAGTGCGGTTATGTATGTGCGTCGTTGTATCATATCGAGTGCAAAGATACGAAAAAAAATGGTGAATTGCCAAATTTTTCAGTACACAAAGAGTACACAACGCGTTCACCGCACGTTTACCGTTGTTCACCACGCGTGCCAAACGATGTGATTTTATCAAAAAAACGGCAAATTCTTTGTCAGTTTGACAGAAAATGCCTAACTTTGTAGCGCAAAATGCAACATAACCAGTAGAAATGAACGAAACGTACTCCCCCTATTTCAATCCTGAACTCGAGACGATGGCGCGTCCCGAGCTGGAGAAGCTACAGCTGGAGCGCCTGCAGCAGACCGTGCGCCACTGCATGAACGCTCCCTTCTATCAACAGCGCTTCAAGGAGCTCGGCATCACGCCCGACGACATCCAGACGCTCGACGACGTGCGCCGGCTGCCCTTCACCACGAAGGAAGACCTGCGCGAGAACTATCCCTTCGGGCTGGCCTGCGTGCCGATGAAGGATTGCGTACGCCTGCACTCCTCGAGCGGCACGACGGGCAACCCCACCGTGGTGCTCCACTCGCAGCGCGACCTCGACGAGTGGGCCAATGCCGTGGCACGCTGCCTCTGGATGGTGGGCTCGCGCCCTGAGGACGTCTTCCAGAACTCGGCCGGCTACGGCATGTTCACCGCAGGCCTCGGATTCCAGTATGGCGCCGAGCGTGTGGGAATGCTGACCGTGCCAGCAGCGGCAGGCAACACCACGCGCCAGATTAAGTTTATACGCGACTTCGGCACCACCGTGCTGCACGCCATCCCCTCGTATGCCTCGCGCATCTATGAGGTGATGCAGCAGGAGGGCGTCGACCCCCGCCGCGACACCCAGCTGCGCGTGCTCTGCATCGGAGCAGAGCCTCACAGCGAAGAGCAGCGCCAGCGCATCGAGCAGAACCTCGGCGTGAAAGCCTACAACTCATACGGCATCTCTGAGATGATGGGACCCGGAGTGGCATTCGAATGCCCCGAGCAGAACGGCCTGCACATCTGGGAGGACTACTTCATAGTGGAGATCATCGACCCCGTGACGCTCGAGCCCGTAGCCGACGGCGAGCTCGGCGAACTCGTGCTGACCACCATCAACCGTGAGGCAATGCCGCTGCTGCGCTACCGCACGCGCGACCTCACCCGCATCCTGCCCGGCGAGTGCCCCTGCGGCCGTCATCACCGTCGGCTAGCCCGCCTGCAAGGACGCTCCGACGACATGATGATCCTCAAGGGTGTCAACATCTTCCCCATACAGATCGAGAAGATACTCCTGAAGTTCAAGGAGCTCTCCACCGACTACCTCATCACCCTCGAGACACGCGACGAGGGCGACGTGATGACCGTCGAGGTGGAGCTCATGGGAATGTTCACCGACGACTATCCCCGCCTGCAACAGCTCGAGAAGACCATTACGCGCCTGCTCAAGGACGAGATACTCATCACGCCGAAGGTGCGCCTCGTACCCAAGGGAACGCTCGCCGTCAGCGACGAGAAGAAGGCTGTCCGCGTGAAAGACCTACGCAAGCTCTTCTGAGCCTTGAAACCCCTAAGTTAGGGGGCGGGGGTCTGAACAAGCGCAGATGTCCCCGTCCCCCTCGCAACAAAATCATTTACCTTTAACGTGGGTTTGCATTCCGCTTGTTCAGACCCCCTTCCCCCTAACTTAGGGGGTGTACAAAAATGACCATCCATCAACTATCCATCTTCATCGAGAACCGTTCGGGCACACTCATCAAGGTGCTCGAAGTGCTGAAGCAGCAGCAGATCCAGATCATCGCATCGACCATTGCCGACACGGCCGAGTACGGCATCTACCGACTCATCTGCTCAGAGCCGTTACGAGCCTACGACGAGCTGAAGAAAGCTGGCGTGGCAGTAGCACTGAGCGACGTGCTGGCCCTGGAGCTTGACGACGAGCCCGGACGGGCTGCCGACGCCGTGCGACTCTTCAGCGACGCTGGCATCAGCATTGCCTACATGTACACCTTCCTGCTGCGTGGCAAGGGCATCATGGTCTTCCGTACCAACGACCGCCCCAAGGCCCGCGAGACGATCCTGCTGAACAACCTCAAGTTCATCGCCGAGCAGGACCTCAGCAAGTGGGCCTGAAGACCAAGACCCGCCGCGTCCAACGGCGCCACACACGCATGCCGGCAGCGCTCCCTCCCTCGAGAGGAGGGTAGGGTGCGTTGCGAGGCATACTATGGCATGCGGGAGAGAAGTGGCAGCTCTCGGGGAGAGAGAAGGCAGTTCTCGGGGAGAGAGAAGGCAGCTCTCGTATCTTCAGCGGCCGCCGACAACGTTGTCAGCGCCCGCTGCCAATATCGTCAGCGCCCGCTGCAAACATTGGCAGCGGCCGCTGACAACCTTTCTTTTTTAAATGTTCTACTCTATCGCATACTCTCGGACGCCGCGTGCGTGGCGCTCCATCAGGCGGCGCATCGAGGAGCGGATGGCATAGCGCTGCTTCTGCTCGGTGCCCGTCAGCAGCGAGTCGGGCTCGTCGATGGGCAGCACGCGGTAGTTGTGGCGACCACCGCTATCGGGTGGACGGCTGACCCAGTAGAGGGCGTAGCCGCAGTCGGAGAGGCGCGTGGATGCAGCGCTCGCGGTGGAGTCGCGCCGCTGGCCGTCGGCATCGACGATGGTCAGCAGGGTGTCGGCCTTGACGAGCTCCATGCGCAGCAGGTAGCCACCGTAGGTGTTTGGGCGCGACTGGTTGCTGATGACGTTGCCCAGCGACCAGGCTATGAGGTGGGTGCTATCCGCCGAGAGCTCTACGGGCTGTGCCACGTGAGGGTGGCCTCCCACGACGTGGTCGACGCCGTTGTCGATGAGCCACTGGGCCAGCCGCCGCTGTTCGGCTGAGGGCAGCTGCTGGTATTCGATGCCCCAGTGGGGCAGGGCGATGACGGCATCGGGGCGCATCGTGCGCGCTTTCTCGATGTCGGCGAGAATCTCGGTAGTGTCGATGAGGTTAACGATGTTGGGGTGTTCGACGGGCAGGCCGTTCGTGCCGTAAGTGAAGTTGAGCAGGGCAATGCGGAGACCGTTCTGCTCGAGGAGGAAGGGGTAGGTGCTGTCGCGCGACGCGCTGTCGACGTAGGTGCCCAGGTGAGGCACTCGGAGCGAGTCCATCATCGCGATGGTGCGCTCGAGGCCTGCGCGGCGGCTGTCGACGCAGTGGTTGTTGGCCGTCAGCAGGATGTCGAAGCCGGCGTCGATGCAGGCTTGCAGGTATTCGTCGGGGGCTCGGAACTGGGGGTAGCCTGTGTAGGGGCGTCCGCCGAGCGTCACCTCGAA
>CAMNHM010000112.1 GCA_946539475.1 uncultured Prevotellaceae bacterium
CACGCTGCATCATGCCGAGGCAATGGGTGATGCCGAAGAGCGTATGTTCAACACGAAGTACCTGAAGATTGGCATACCAGCCCAGATGCTGGAAAACCGTCCCGACATCCGCATGTCCAATCACGCTATGGAGGAGGCTTTCTACAATACGGCAGCAGCACGTTCGGCCTTCTACCCCAGCATCACGCTCAGCGGTAGTGCAGGATGGACCAACTCTGGTGGTGGTCTCGTCGTCGATCCCGGTAAGTTGCTGTTGAATGCTATGGCCCAGCTCACGCAGCCCATCTTCGCACGCGGCAAGCTGATTGCCAACAAAAAGATAGCCATGCTCACTGAGGAGGACCTGCAGAAGAAGTATGTGCAGACCGTCATCAATGCCGGTAACGAAGTGAACGAGGCTATGGCCGACTGTATGGCCGCCCGCGAGAAGTACAATTTCTTCCAGCGTCAGGTACAGGTGCTCCATGAGGCCTACACAGGCACTCACGAGCTGATGGACAATGGTAAGGCCAGCTACCTGGAAGTGCTCAAAGCCCAGGAGTCGCTGCTCGACGCACAGCTTGGTTCTGCCATGAACATGTACAATGCAGCCGAAGCCGTCATAGCACTCTATATCGCACTTGGCGGCGGCGCAAAATAATAGATTCAAACAACATCATCGATGCCATTCCCTATATTCTGGGAATGGCATCGTTGGAAAAAAGGCAAGCTACTTTTGCCCGATAACACGACTCAAATGACGAAATCAGGTCTTTTGCAAATATGAATAAAAAGCTCTGGATAGTTCTGCTAATAACCCTTATCTCAACAACCGCTTATGCACAGGCAAACATGAGCGACTCGACCACCGTGAAAATCGGTTATTCAAGGGAAAACATGAATACCGTGGCTGGTGCTATCGGCCAAGTAACGGAATCGCGCATGAACAAAGGTCTGATCACCTCGTCGCTCGACGCCTTGAGCGGCCAGGCTGCAGGTGTCCAGGTGACACAAGGTGATAATCAGGAGGCCATGGTCTCTGCCGTACGCGTGCGCGGTACCACCTCACTAACGGGTAAGAACGACCCGCTCGTCATCATCGACGGTGTGGCTGCCGACCTAGCCATTCTCTCCACCATCTACCCCGCAGATATCGAGAGCTTCACCATCCTGAAGGATGCCTCAGAGACCGCCCAGTATGGTAGCCGTGGTGCTGCAGGGGTCATCGAGGTGGCCACGAAGAAGGGCAAGAGCCAGCCCTTCCACATCTCCTACGACGGCAGCATCGGCTTTGAGTCGGTCTATAAGCGCCAGCAGATGCTCAACGCCCAGGAATTCAGACAGGCAGCAAGAGACAGAGGACTCGACATCATCGACCTGGGCTACGATACCGACTTTGGCAAGGTCATCGAGCGCACGGGATTCGTACAGAACCACCACATCGCCTTTGGCGGCGGAACGGAGACGGCCAACTACCGTGCCTCCGTCGGAATGATGCAGCACAACACTGTCATAAAGACAAAAGGTAACCGTAACTACATCGCCAAGCTCGACATCACGCAGATGGCCTTCGACAACCGCCTGACCGTCGATCTCGGCATGGTGGGATCACTGCAGAAGATTTCCTACCTGCCTTTCCAGCAGAAACTGCTTTATTCGGCAGCCGCCTTCAACCCGACTTTCCCCGACACGAGAAATGCCGATGGCAAATACGACCAGGTGCCGGAAGCTACATGGATCAGCAACCCCTTGGCTCTGCTCGACATGAAGCAAGACGAGGACAACGGACACTTTAATGTACACATGAGGGCAAAGATAGCTCTGTCGGATAAGTTCACCTTACGCGCCTTCGGCTCCTACTCCTACAACTCCATCGGCACTGCCCACTACTACCCCACCAGCGTGTGGAACAGAGGCGAAGCCTATCGCGGCCATCGGAAGAATGAGAGCCTCCGCGGTAATGCCTCACTCACCTATATCCAAGATATGAAGTACAGCGACCTGAACCTGATGGCGCTGATTGAGGCTGAGCAGCAAAAGGTCTCCGGATTCTATACCACCACGACAGGCTTCTCTACGGATGTATTCTCCTACCACAAACTCTCCGCAGGTTCAGCCCGCCCCTGGGACGGCACTGATGCTTACTATTCCGACTCACACATGGAGTCACTGCTCCTGCGCGCCCAATACACACTCTTTGGCAGATACACCCTGACGGCCAATGCCCGTGGTGACGCCTCTTCGAAATTCGGTAAGAACCACCGCTGGGGTTTCTTCCCCTCCGTCAGCGGCGCCTGGGTCATCAGCAAGGAGCCCTGGATGAAAAACCTCAAATTCATCACTAATGCCAAGCTGCGTATAGGTTACGGACTCTCGGGTAGTCAGGCAGGTATCGACTCCTACAACTCCATGATGCTCTTGCAACCCAACGGCATCGTGCCCTACAACGGCTCCATCGCCACCACAATTGGTGTCATCCGAAACGCCAACCCCGACCTGAAATGGGAGGTGAAGAAGTCATTCAACATCGGACTCGACCTCACGCTCTGGGAGAACCGTCTGGCTCTGACCGTCGACTACTACCGCTCGAAGACCACCGACATGCTTTATGTCTATAATGTCCCCGTGCCACCATTCACCTACAACAAGTTGTTAGCCAACCTCGGTGCAATGGAGAACAGCGGACTGGAAATCGGTTTTGGCATCACACCGCTACACACCCGCGACATGGTGCTCTCCATCAATATGAACTGGTCGTTCGACCGCAACAAGTTACTCTCGCTCGATGGCTGGTATAACGGACAATACCTGACACCCCCAGAATCGATGACCATCTCCTCACTTACGGGAGCTGGTTTCCACGGGAACTCCGGTATCGTAAAACAGCGGGTCGGTGAGCAAATCGGCATCTTCCGCCTGCCTCATTTCCTGGGCATGGAAACCCTTGAAGACGGCACCGTCTTCTACGACGTCACCGACGAGAGCTATGACTGTGGACAGGCGATGCCAAAGGCTATGATGGGTTCCAACTTCGCCTTCCGCTATCGCCATTGGGACGTGACGCTGCAGGTCAACGGCGCCTTCGGACACAAGATCTACAACGGTACGGCACTCACCTATAACAACCTGTTCTCATTGCCCAACTACAACATCGCGAAAGGAGCACCTGAGCAGAAGTTTGTCAGCCAGATCATCAGCGACTACTATCTAGAAAACGGCGACTACGTGAATATCGACTACCTGACCGTCGGCTGGAACGTACCCCTGAAGTCGAAGTACGTGCAAGGACTGCGTCTGTCAGCATCCGTCAACAACCTCGCTACCATCACTGGCTACAGTGGACTGACACCCATCATCAATTCTAACATCATCAACAGCACATTGGGTCTCGACGATAAGAACATCATGCCTGTCTATCGTTCATACACCATGGGTGTCAGCATCAAGTTCTAACCCATTAAGCATCCTGAATCATGAAAATATATCCCCTGCTTATCGCATTGTCACTGACAGCCGTCTCCTGCTCCCTCGATGAGAACCCCAAGGACGGAATCCTTGAGGATGAAACCTATCCCAACGCCAAGGAACTCTACATGAACACCGTCGCCACCCTCTATAATTATATCGGCGGACATGAAGACGGTCAAGGACTGCAGGGCACCTGTCGCGGAATCTACGACCTGCAGACCTTCGCTTCCGACGAAGCCATGATTCCCACACGCGGCGGTGACTGGTTCGACGGCGGCATCTGGCAAGACCTTTACACCCACGACTGGGATGCCGGTCACGAAATGATTAACAATTCATGGCTCTACCTCTACAAAGTCATCACCCTCTGCAACTACTCCATGGAGCAACTCAGCCTACACGCCAATCTAATCACGCAGGCCCGCTATAATGAATACATCTCCGAGATACGTGCCCTCAGAGCCATCTACTACTGGTACCTGCTCGACCTCTTTGCCAACGTGCCCATCATTGTCATTCACGATATCTCAATGAACGATGTGCTGCAGTCCAAGCGCAAGGAGGTGTTTGACTTCTGCGTCAACGAGTTGCAGGCTGCCCTGCCCGACCTCTCTTATGAACACAGTAATGAAGCAGGCGACTATTATGGCAGAGTCACAAAGCCTGTGGCCTATTTCGTGCTTGCCAAGCTGATGCTCAATGCGGAGGTCTATTGCGACAACGACTGGACTGACGGCGTGCGCCCCAACGGTTCCGACATGGAGTTCAAGGTCGCCGACAAGACCATGAACGCCTGGGAGGCTACCATCTATTACTGTGGTATGTTGTCTTTCATGCACTACCGACTGGAAGACGAATACACCAATAACTTCGTCGTGCGTAACGAACGGTCGCAGGAGAACATCTGGACCATCCCCATGGACAAGGACCTCTATAGTACCCAGCAACAGACAATATTCCGCTCCTACCACTACCGTCATGCCGCTGCCTACGGTTTCACTGGCAAGAACGGCTCATGCGCCACCCTCCGCACACTCGAAATCTTCGACTATGGCAAGCCTGAGCAGGATAAGCGTTTTGCCTACTGCTACTGGGCCAACGACGTCGTCGATTTAGACAACAAACCCATACCCGACCGTACCGGCAAACCCCTCCGTTACTATCCAGAGGAGGTGAAAATGGAAATCATCGACCCTCGGTTCATTGAGACGGCAGGAGCCCGCATGAAGAAATACGAGATCGACAAAAACGCCACAAAGGAGGGGAGACTGATGGACAACGACATCGTGCTCTTCCGTTATGCCGACGTACTGCTGATGAAAGCAGAGGCCTATCTCCGCAACGGCGAGCAGACAACCGGACAAAAGTTCTTCGATGAGGTGCGCGCTCGCGCCGAGATGCCCTTACGCGAGCTGACATTCGAGAGTCTCCTCGACGAGCGACTGCTCGAACTCTGCTGGGAGGGCTGGCGACGCCAAGACCTCATACGCTTCGGTCAATACGAGAGCCTCTTTGACGGAGATGATAGTCAGGAAAAGGTCGATGAGAAAGACGGTCACACCACCGTGTTCCCCATCCCCTCGGATGCTCTGAAAGGTAATCTCAACTTCAAGCAGAATCCCGGCTACTGATGAAACGGTTCTCTTGTTTACTCGTAGCCGCCCTGCTCGTAGCCTGTGCACAGCAGGCGCCCAGACACTTCACCCATGAAGTGCTCAATCGTATGACGCCCATCAAGGATCAGGGTGAGAGCCAGACCTGCTGGATCTACGCCATGCTCGCCGCCATCGAGACGGAGCATCTGTCGTGGGGCGACTCCGTGAATCTCTCACCTTATTATATAGAGAAGATGATGGAGCGCGAGCCCCAAGCACCAGAGAACAAGCGGGGTATGGGCAAGACACTCATCAACCTGATACAGAAATACGGCATCGTAGGCTACGACGCCATGCGCAAGATAGAGACGCCCGCCCCCCGATGGGTCTTCATGCTCGGCGCCACCTACACCCCACAGGAGTTCGCCCGCAGCGTCTGCAGACCCGACGAGTACATCGCCTTGACAAGCGACGATGACAAGCCCTACTATCAGGAAGTGGACATCGACCTGCCCGACAACTGGATGCACGACCGCTTCTACAACATTCCCATCGACTCACTGCTCAGCATGACCGAGCAGGCCGTGCGCGCCCATCACGGCGTCTGCTGGGAGAGCAAGCGTCATGCGATGGCCATCGTAGGCATTGCCCACGACGACAAAGGCGAGAAATACTTCATCATGAAAAACTCCTGGGGGAAGGACACTCCCTACGAAGGCCTCGATTACCTTTCGTTCGACGATTTCCGCCGCTCCACACTCGCCGTAGAAGTGCCGCGTACGAAACCCTTCGTGCGCCACTTGCCAGAGCGCCAACGGCGCAACAGTATCACACCGCGGATATTCTCGTCGAGTGCGAAGCCTACCCACATGCCCACAAGGCCATAGCCCAAAGGAATACCAATCACATAACTCACTCCGACAGCGATGCTCCACTGGAAGATGATGCCCACGAGGAAGGGATAGACGGTGTCGCCCGTGGCACGTAGCGTACTGCCGGCGAAGATATTCGACGTGCGCCCCACCTCCAGGATCACATCCACCATCAGCACCCAGACACCCATGCGGATAATCTCTTCGTTGTCGGTAAACGCCTTGAGGAGGTTCGGCCCCGCTATGGCGAGCAAGACGGATCCCGAGAGCGTGATAATCATCGCCCAGCGGAAGAAATAGTTGCCAAGCACATAGGCTGCCTGATGGTGCCGCTGACCAACGAGATGCCCCACGAGAATGTCGCCGCCCTGCGTGATGCTCACACAGAAGAGATAGACAAACATAATCATGTTATAGCAATAGGTGCGCGCAGCCAGCGCCTCGTTGCTGATCTGGTTGATGAAATAGGTAATGACCACTTGCGAGAGACTGTAGCTGATGTTCTCGCTCATGGCCGGAATGCCGATCTTCAGCAGATATCGGAGCTCCTGCCAGGGCATCGGACGGAAATAGCTCAGCGGGAACTTAGGGATATGCACGCGGAAGTGGACGATAGCCAGCAGCACCATCGAGACGGCACGGCTCGTGGCAGTGGCAATGGCCGCACCCTCGACACCCAACTGCGGACAGCCCCAATGGCCGAAGATCAGCGCATAGTTACCCAAGATGTTCAGCACGTTCACGATACCCGTCACCGCCATGGGCCATACCACCTTGTCGGCACTACGCAGCGAGGCAGAGAACGTCAGCGAGAGCGCCTGGAAGAACGACAGCGCCCCCGTCAGCCGCAGATAGACCAGACCGTCGCCCATCAGCTCCGGACGCAGCCCCATCAGATGCAACAGGTCCTCGGCAAAGAAGTACAAGAGGGCACTCACCGTCAGGCCGAGCATCAGATTCACCACCAGCGCCATGCCCACCACCTGCACCAGTCGTTTGCGCAGTCCTGCCCCGATATACTGAGCACAAAGGATGGCCGCACCCATCGAGAAAAACTGATAGACGAGGAACACGAGCGATATCAGCTGATTGTCCAGTCCCACCGCCGCCACACTGTTGTCGCTGTAGCGGCTCAGCATCACGGTATCCACCGCACCGAGCAGCATCACCAGTGCGATCTCAATGAAGACCGGGATGGTGATGACTTTCAGTTGATGCTTCAGCGTACTACCTGCCATTCTGCTTTATTTTCAGTCGTTTAGTCGTAAACAGGGCGCAAAATTACACAATATTCGTGGAAAATCACCATTTTATTCCAAAAACTTTTCAACGATTCTTTTGGCTGTCTCGAAAAAAGTGACTATTTTTGCAGTCAATCTAATCTTTTGCAGATAATAGCATAAAAAAGTTCTTATCATGGAATCAATTATTTTGTTGGGGCTTAACCTTAATGCATGGATTACCATCGCAACCGTACTCTCGATGTTCACCATCCTCCTGTTTACGAAGTTGCGTGCAGACATAGTATTCCTCGGCGCTATATCCATCCTGTTCCTGGCAGGTGTACTCGACGCCAAGGAGACCTTCGCAGGCTTCAGCTCCTCTTCAGTGGTCGTCATCGGTGTGCTGTTCGTCGTCGTGGCGGGACTCACCCATACGGGCGTGCTGCAGTGGATTGTCAAGAATCTGCTGGGCCAGCCCGACAACTATGCGAAAGCCGTCGTCAGACTCATGCTGCCAGTGGCAGCCCTCAGCTCTTTCCTTAGCAACACCACGGTGGTGACGCTCTTCGTGAGCATTGTCAAAATGTGGTCGAAGAAGCTGGGCATCTCGCCCTCCAAACTGCTGATACCCTTGAGCTACGCCTCGGGCATGGGCGGTGTGTGCACGTTGATAGGCACGCCCCCTAACCTGATCATCTCCGGCCTGTATGCCGAAAAGACAGGCATCGCCATGAACGTCCTCACCACCACCATCCCCGGTCTGTTCTGCCTTGCCGTAGGTATACTGTCGGTCATCGCCATGCGCAGGCTGCTGCCCGACCGCAAGGCGCCCGAGTCTGGCAGCGAAGACACCGCCGAATACACCGTCGAACTGATTGTGCCGTCAGACAACAAGCTAATTGGTGAGACGCTCGGCTATGCTGGCCTGTTGAATGTCAAGGGCGGCCGCCTCATCAAAATGCACCACTTCGACGGTGTGAAGGTACCCATCAACGAGGGTGAGTTCGTGATGGGCGGCGACCATCTGGTGTTTGCCGGACAGATCAAGGAAATCATGGAACTGACGAAGACCCACGGCCTGAAGGTCAGCGAAGAGGTCATCAATGTCGGCTCCAAGACACTCATCTCCTCGCTCATCATGATCACGATGGTAGCTCTCTCGGCCTTTGGCGTGCTACCACTACTACAATGCGCCCTACTCGCAGCCTTTGCGATGCTCCTGCTGCGCTGCTGCACCCCTGACCAAGCCATGAAAGCCATCAACTGGGATATCCTGATGGTCTTTGCCGGCTCCGTCGTCCTCGGCACAGCCATCCAGAAGACAGGCATCGCCGAGATGCTTGCCACAAGCATCCTTGACGTCTGCGGTACCAATCCCATTGTCGTCATGGCCGCCATCTGTTTGGTCGGCACCTTCATCACCGAGTTCATCTCCAACACGGCAGCAGGCGCCATGTTCTTCCCCATCATGTACGA
>CAMNHM010000113.1 GCA_946539475.1 uncultured Prevotellaceae bacterium
GCCTTCAAGGAGGTGGGCATCGAACTCCGCTGGGAAGGCGAAGGGGTGAATGAGAAGGGAATCTGTGAGAAGATATCAGACACTAGGCTCTCGCAACTCTTCGAAGGCCAAGTCCTCGTTGAGGTTGATCCCAAGTATTTCCGTCCCGCAGAGGTAGACCAGCTGTTGGGCGATCCCTCGAAGGCCAAGCGCGTGCTGGGATGGAATCCTCACAAGACGTCGTTCCAGGAGCTGGTGCGTATCATGGTTGAACACGACATGAAGAAGGTGCGCAAGCTCTTCATACAGTCGAAAATCGACGAATAAGGCAATGCTGACAAAGGACTCTAAGATCTATGTCGCCGGACATCACGGGCTGGTGGGTTCTGCCATCTGGCAGAACCTGCTCCAGCGTGGCTATACAAACCTCGTAGGGCGCACCCACAGCGAGCTCGACCTCACCGACCAGCTGGCCGTGCGCCGCTTCTTCGACGAAGAGCACCCCGATGCCGTCGTGCTGGCAGCCGCCTTTGTCGGTGGCATCATGGCCAACTCGCTCTATCGTGCTGACTTCATCATGATGAACATGAAGATCCAGTGCAACGTCATCTCTGAAGCCTACGCGCACGATGTCAAGAAACTGCTGTTCCTCGGCTCCACGTGCATCTATCCTAAGAACGCCCCGCAGCCGATGAAGGAGGACTGCCTGCTCACCTCGCCGCTGGAATACACCAACGAGGAGTATGCCATTGCCAAGATTGCCGGCCTGAAGATGTGCGAGAGCTATAACCTGCAGTACGGCACGAACTACATTGCCGTGATGCCCACGAATCTCTATGGCCCCAACGACAACTTCCACTTGGAGAACTCCCACGTCATGCCAGCCATGATGCGTAAGGTCTACCTGGCGAAGCTGCTGCACGAGGACCGCTGGGACACCATCCGCCGTGACCTCGATGTCCGCCCCGTGGAGGGCGTCGACGGAAAGTCGTCGGAGGACGATATCTGCAACGTGTTGGCCAAGTACGGCATCAGCGACAATCGGGTAGAGCTATGGGGCACAGGCACTCCGCTGCGCGAGTTCCTCTGGAGCGAGGATATGGCTGATGCCTCGGTGCATGTGCTGCTGAATGTCGACTTCAGCGATATCATCGGCATCACCCGATATTCTTCCGTACACTACGGCAACGCCGCCAATGGCACCGTCGACCGCAACCATAGCAAGGGGCGTGGAGGCGCCATCCCCAGCCTGGGCGAGATCCGCAACTGCCACATCAACGTCGGCACCGGAAAGGAGATTACTATCCGTCGCCTCTCCGAACTCGTCGCTGCTGCTGCCGGCTTCCAGGGAGAGATAGCCTTCGATAGCTCCAAACCTGACGGAACGATGCGCAAACTGATTGATGTAGAGAAACTTCACTCCCTCGGGTGGACCCACCATGTGGAGATCGAAGATGGCGTCGGACGCCTCTTCCGTTGGTATACCGACAGCCTCCTCTGATTAAAATCCCTATAAATGTGGATTGCAGGATTGAAATTTTTGTGCTACCTTTGCACCCAAAATTTCAAGATATGAATAAACGTTTTTTCTCTTTCACTGTTATGGCAGCTGCTATGCTGACGGCTGCCGCTGATGTAGTACCTGCCGATGTCGCACCCGTAGATGCTGCCGTGAGCGATACCTCACGCGTCGTCGATCTCGACGAGCTGATTGTCGTCTCACAGCCCAAGGATGTCCATCTGCTGCGCCATCAGCCTCTGAGCAGCTCGGTCTTCTCGGGCAATGACCTTCGACAGCTAAACGTTCGCGACCTGCGCGAGCTGTCCGACTATGTGCCGTCGTTCGCGATGCCTGTCTACGGCTCTCGCTATACGTCGTCGATGTATGTGCGTGGTATAGGTTCGCGCGTGAATAGTCCGGCCGTGGGACTCTATGTCGACAATATCCCTGTCGTCAGCAAATCGATGCTTAATTTTCATACCTACCAGGTTGACCGCATCGACGTGCTTCGTGGCGCTCAGGGTACGCTCTACGGACAGAATACTGAGGGCGGACTGCTGCGCCTCTACACCCGGCAGCCACTCTCCTATCAGGGCACGGATGTCAGTCTGAGCTTCGGTACTGGCCTCTATCGCCGTGCCGAGATAGCCCACTACAATAAGCTGAGCGACAAGTTCGGATTTTCGCTGGCAGGTTTCTATCAAGGGCAGGAAGGCTTCTTCGACAACACCACCAATGGCGAGCACGCTGATAAAATGGACGAAGGTGGTGCCAGGGCCCGTCTGCAGTGGCAGCCCTCCGACCGCTTCCTGCTCGACCTCACCGCCGACTATCAGTATACCGACCAGAACGGGTTCCCCTATGGCGAGATGAGCCTCGACGACGGCTCCACCCTCGATCCCTACAGCAACCGGCAGGGCGACTACCAGCGCCACATGTTCACCGCAGGCCTCGGCCTAAGCTATCGCGCCGACTGGGCCGACCTCAACTACAGTGCCTCATGGCAGTATCTCAACGACGACATGCTCATGGACATCGACTATCGTCCGGAAGACTATATGCACATGGAGCAGGCACAGCTGCAGAACGCCCTCACACAGGAGCTGACGCTGAAGAGCCGTACGCAAGGACCGTGGCGATGGACCATGGGAGGATTCTTCTCCTACCAGGCCCTGAAGACCAATGCACCCGTCTATTTCGACGGTGCTATGAACGACTTCCTCTCGAAGACCATTGAGGATTATGCCTACTATGGCATGCTCAACTCCATGGCGAAACGCATGGGCGAGGCTGCCGCCAAAGCCATCATCGAGCGTGCCGGAGGATGCCATATCCGCATGGACATGGAGACGGTTCCGGGACTCTTCCGTACGCCATCCTACAACTATGGCCTTTTCCATCAGTCGGACATCGACCTTGCCGACCGCCTCACGCTCACCCTCGGCCTGCGCTACGACCTCTCGCAAAACCACATCGACTACAGCACACTGGGGTCGGTACGACTCGACGAGAACGTTATGGGCGTTAATGTCAAGGCCAACGTACGCTCGCTCCTGGAGCACGAGGAGAAGAGCAGCTTCGAGCAGTGGCTGCCCAAGTTCGGCCTTACCTACCGCCTCGACACGGAGGGTAGCAATGTCTATGCACTGGTCGCTAAGGGCTATCGCGCCGGAGGATTCAACATTCAGATGTTCAGCGATATCCTCCAGACCGAGCTGCAGGGCGTGGCTCAGACGGCACGTGGCGACATGGAGCTGCAGCATAGTGAGCAGGATTATCAGAACATCCGCGAGACAATCGCCTTCAAGCCCGAAGAGAGCTGGAACTATGAGTTCGGAACGCATCTCAACCTCTTCGGATCGAAGCTGCAGTTCGACCTCACCGGCTTCTATATGCAAATCCGTAACCAGCAGCTCTCCGTGATGGCCGGCAATTATGGCTTCGGACGAATGATGGTCAATGCCGGAAAGAGCTACAGCTGCGGCATAGAGACATCGCTGCGAGGCAGTGCCGTCGACGATCATCTTACGTGGGCGCTGAGCTATGGCTACACGCGTGCCGTATTCAAGGAGTATACCGACAGCATCAGCAGTCAGAGCGGTGGGATGGAAGCCGTCAGCTACGAGAAGAACAGGGTGCCCTTCGTTCCCGAACATACGCTGGCAGCACGTGCCGACTACCGTGTCGACCTGCAGGGCGTGCTCCGTTCGCTAACGTTTGGAGTCAACGTGGCTGCCCAGGGCAAGACCTATTGGGACAATGCCAACCTCTACGCCCAGGATCTCTACACCACACTCGGCGCACATGCCGATGCCGACTTCGGCAAGCTGTCGCTAAGTCTCTGGGGACGCAACCTGGCCAATACGAAGTACAACACCTTCGCCACCGACAGTCCGATGGCAGGCACCGTCAAGTACTTCGCACAGCAGGGTAACCCCCTCCAGCTGGGCCTCGACCTACGACTTCACTTCTGAAGCTCGCTCTCCTCCGCTGAGGGCGCGCAAGCAGTTCCCCTCCCCTTGATCCCTTTGAAGGGATTGAAGGGAGGGGATTTGCTGTCACCGACATGAGAGCCACACGAAACGACATCGCCCCGACGAACTTTTCTTCCTCATTCTTTCTCGTTCTCGGATTTTATTCGTAACTTTGCACCCTGAAAAATGTTACGTAACAAATGATTTCTGTAGAAGGGCTGAAAGTTGAATTTGGCATAAAGCCATTGTTCAGCGACGCAAACTTTGTTATCAATGCCCGCGACCGCATAGCCCTCGTTGGTAAGAATGGTGCAGGAAAGTCGACTATGCTGAAGATTCTCTGCGGCTTGGAGCGGCCGACGGCTGGCATTGTCAGCGTTCAGACGGATACCACCATTGGCTATCTGCCACAGGTGATGAACCTGCAGGACGTCACCACCGTTCGCCAGGAGGCATCGAAGGCATTTGCCGATATCCAGAAGGTGAAGGAGCGCCTCGACCGCATGGAGCGCCAGATGGACGAGCGCACCGACTTCGACAGTGATGACTACATGCAGCTTGTCGAACGCTATACCTCAGAGCACGAGCGATACCTCATGCTCGGCGCCGAGGGACAGCAGGCAGCACTCGAGCGAACACTCACCGGACTGGGATTCCTGCGCACCGACTTCGACCGACCTACCAGCGAGTTTTCAGGAGGCTGGCGCATGCGTGTCGAGCTGGCGAAGATTCTCTTGCAGCATCCTGATGTGCTGCTCCTCGACGAGCCCACCAACCACCTCGACATCGAGTCCATCCAGTGGCTGGAGCAGCTGCTGGCAGGATGGAGTGGGGCAGTGGTGCTGGTGAGCCACGACCGTGCCTTTATCAATAATGTGTCGAACCGCACGCTCGAGATCAGCTGCGGACAGGTGGTCGACTATCGTGTGAAGTACGACGAGTTCGTCCGTCTGCGCCAAGAGCGCCGTGAGCAGCAGCAACGTGCCTACGAGAACCAGCAGAAGGAGATCCTGGAGATGCGGCAGTTCATTGAGCGCTTCCGCTATAAGGCTACGAAGGCCGTGCAGGTGCAGCAGAAGGTGAAACAGCTGGAGAAGATCGTTCCTATCGAGATCGACGAGGTCGACAATTCGGCCATGCATCTGAAGTTCCCCCCCTGCCTGCGTTCCGGCGACTACCCCGTCATCTGCGACGAGGTGGCGAAGAGCTATGGCGACCATACGGTTTTCTCACGTGTCAATATGACCATCAAGCGAGGCGAGAAGGTGGCTTTCGTCGGAAAGAACGGCGAGGGAAAGTCGACGCTCGTCAAGTGTATCATGGGCGAGATCCCCTTCGACGGCAGCCTGAAGATCGGACACAACGCGCAGATAGGCTATTTCGCCCAGAACCAGGCACAGCTGCTCGACGAGTCGCTGACCGTCTATCAGACCATCGACTATGTTGCCAAGGGCGACGTCCGCCTGCGCATCAACGACATACTCGGCGCGTTCATGTTCGGAGGTGAGAACAGCGACAAGAAAGTGAAGGTGCTCAGCGGCGGCGAGCGCAGCCGCCTGGCCATGATACGCCTGCTGCTCGAGCCTGTCAACCTCCTGATTCTCGACGAGCCTACCAATCACCTTGACATGCCGTCGAAGGACGTGCTGAAAGAGGCCATCCGCGCCTTCGACGGCACAGCCATCATCGTCAGCCACGACCGAGAATTCCTCGACGGACTGGTGACGAAGGTCTTCGAGTTTGGCGGAGGGCGCGTACGAGAGCATATCGGTGGCATCTACGACTTCCTCGAGGCGAAGAAAATCAGCGAGCTTAGCGAGCTGGGCAGGACCGTCACGACCGACGGCGGCAGTGGCAATACCCGCAAAACCGACGACAGCACCGCCGTGGCCGCCGAGAAAGCACCGGGCAGTGGCGCCTCCTCCTATGCCGCTCGGAAGGAGCAGCAGAAGTTGCTGCGCAGGGCCGAGCGTGCCGTTGAGGACTCCGAGAAGAAGATCGCCCGCATGGAGCAGCGCCTGAAGGAGCTCGACAGCCTGCTTTGCGACCCCGCCAAGGCCAGCGACATGACCCTCGTCACGGAATATACCGACACGAAACGTGCCCTCGACGAGGAAGTGGAACGTTGGGAAAAGCTGTCGGAAGAATTGGAAGCAATCAACATTGAACCATAATCACACATAACACCAAACCCCTATGAAATCAAAACTTATGATTGTAGCTGCTTCGATGGCCACGCTGATGGCCTGTAACAGCAATTCGGCACTGAAGTCGGGTATCGACCTCAGTAACCTCGACACCACGGCAGTGGCTGGCGACGACTTCTACAGGTTTGCCTGTGGCGGATGGATGGACAAGAATCCCCTGCCCGCTGCCTATTCGCGCTTCGGATCCTTCGATGCCCTAGCCGAGGAGAACACCAAGCGCGTCAACGGCATCCTCGACGAGCTGTTGGCAAACACCTACGAGGCTGGCACCCCCGAGCAGAAGCTCAGCGACCTCTACAAACTGGCCATGGACAGCGTACGCCGCGACCAGCAAGGCATCGCTCCCGTCATGGACATCATCAACAAGCTGGAGGCTGCCCAGACAAAGGACGACCTGTTCCAGATTCAGCTCGCGATGGCTCCCTACGGCGATCAGCAGTTCTATGGCGCCGGCCTCGGGGCTGACGAGAAGGACGCCAAGAACAATGTGCTCGGTGTCAGCCAGGGCGGACTCACCCTCGGACAGAAGGACTACTACCTCGAGAACGACTCCGCCACGACCAACATCCGCGAGGAGTACAAGAAGCACATCGTACGCATGTTCCAGCTATTCGGATTCACCGAGGAGCAGGCACAGGTGAAGCGCGACAACATCCTGCGCCTCGAGACGGCCCTCGCGCTCGTCTCCCGTTCGCGTACCGAGCTCCGCGACCCGCAGCTCAACTACAACAAGACGACCCTCGACGAGTTCCAGAAGAGCTATCCCAACCTGCAGCTCGAGAAGCTCATGAACGCCAAGGGCATCGACAGCCAGTATTTCCAGACGCTCGTCGTCGGACAGCCCGACTTTATGGCCGGCGCCGACAAGATCATCTCGACGATGAGTGCAGACGAGTATCGCGACTACATGGAGTGGGGCGAGATTGTCAGCGCAGCTGGATTGCTCAGCGACGAGGTGCGTGCCGCCAACTTCGAGTTCTTCGGAAAGGTGCTCTCCGGACGGAAGGAGGATCATCCCCTCTGGCGACGCGCCACGCAGCAGCTCGAGAGCCAGATGGGCGAAGCCCTCGGTAAGATATACGCCGAGAAATACTTCCCCGCCGAGGCTAAGGAGCGTATGGTGAAGCTCATCGGCAACCTCCAGACGGCCCTGGCAGAGCGTATCAAGGCGCAGGAGTGGATGAGCGACTCGACGAAGCAGAACGCCCTCGACAAGCTCTCGACGTTCTATGTCAAGGTGGGCTATCCTGACAAGTGGACCGACTTCTCGTCGCTGAACATCAATCCCGCCAAGTCCTACTACGAGAATATCATGGAGTGCCGTCGCTTCTGGAATGCCTACGAGGTGGAGAAGAAGGCTGGCAAGCCTGTCGACCGCGACGAGTGGTACATGTATCCCCAGACGGTCAACGCCTACTACAATCCCACCACCAACGAGATCTGCTTCCCCGCCGGTATCCTTCAGCCGCCGTTCTTCGACATGCAGGCCGACGATGCCTTCAACTACGGTGCCATCGGCGTGGTCATCGGACACGAGATGACGCACGGATTCGACGACCAGGGACGCCAGTTCGACAAGGATGGCAATATGCACGACTGGTGGACCGAGCAGGACGCCGCCAACTTCAAGGAGCGCACCGACAAGTATGCCGACTTCTTCTCGGCCATCGAGGTGCTGCCCGGTCTGAATGCCAACGGACGCCTGACACTCGGCGAGAACCTCGCCGACCACGGTGGCCTTCAGGTGGCCTTCACCGCCTTCAAGAATGCAACGGCCGAGGCGCCCCTTGCCGACATCGACGGCTTCACGCCTGAGCAGCGCTTCTTCCTCGCCTATGCAGGCGTATGGGCTGGCAATGTCAACGAGGAGGAGATCCGCAACCGCACGAAGAGCGATCCCCACTCCCTTGGTGAGTGGCGTGTCAACGGTGCCCTCCCGCATATCGATGCCTGGTACGAGGCCTTCAACATCCAGCCTTCCAACAAGATGTACATTCCCAAGGAGGAGCGCCTGCCGTTGTGGTAAGGCGTCCGTTCAAAGGCTGTAAGAATGTTTTGCGGCATCAGGGCTTTTGTCTCTGATGCCGCAAATTGTGTTGGAACAAAGTGTTTACGCCGTCATAAACACTTTGTTCCAGGTTTAGAGAAATAGTTGGAACAACTTGTTCCAACTATTTTGTTTTTGCTGGAACAACTTGTTCCAGATTTGTCTTTGCGGTTGGAACAAGTTGTTTACGCCGTGTAAACAACTTGTTCCAGCTATTTTCTCGGTGCTGGAACAGTTTTTTGAGCCCTGTAGTTAACGATTTTAACCCAAATCGGTCGTTAGGCCCAATCAGTATGGGTGATATCAAAGTT
>CAMNHM010000114.1 GCA_946539475.1 uncultured Prevotellaceae bacterium
ATGTTCATCGACAATGCCTCGATGCGCGTGCTTACCGAGCCTCGCTTCTTCGATGTGATCGTCACCGAAAATACCTTTGGCGACATCCTTACTGATGAGACTTCGTGTATCACTGGTTCGATGGGACTTCAGCCCTCGTCGAGTCTTGGGCTCCACACTCCTCTCTTCGAGCCAGTCCACGGTTCGTGGCCACAGGCTGCTGGGCAGAATCTTGCAAACCCCGTGGCTCAGATTCTCTCTGCAGCTATGCTTCTGGAGCATTTCGGACTCCAAGCCGAAGGGGCACTCATCCGTCAGGCCGTTAATGCTTCGCTCGATGCCAATGTCCGCACTCCTGAGATTCAGGTGGAGAACGGCTTACACTATGGTACGCGCGAAGTGGGGCAGTGGATTGCCGACTATATCCGCAACGCATGAGGCGCTGTCTTCTTCTGCTGCTGACCACGTTGCTTGTCACCGTTGCTGCTACTGCGCAGACCGTGCAGCAGTGGCGTGATTCGTTGTCGGTGTTGAGCCGGCAGATCTCGGCCCGACCGCAGTCGACTGATTTGCGGCTGCGTAAGGCAGCCGTGAATATCGAACTGGGTCAGTGGGATTATGCCATCGATGAGTATGGCCGCGTGCTGGAAATCGACGACAAGAATCTGTCGGCATTGTATTTTCGTGCCTATGCCTACAATCACCTGCGACGCTATGATATGGCCCGTGCTGACTATGAGCGTTTCCTCAATATCATGCCCCGGCACTTCGAGGCCCGTTTGGGGTTGGCGATGACGAAGCGTAATCAGGGGAAGCAGATGGAGGCCTTAGACGAGCTGAACCGCCTCGTCGAGATGTATCCCGACTCCGCTCTGTCGTATGCCGTGCGGGCTGGCTTCGAGATGGAGCGGGAGCAGTACGAGCTGGCGCTCTATGACTGGGACGAGGCTATCAGCCGTGATGCGACGAACCTGGAATACAAGGTCTCGAAGTACAGTGCACTTTGGGCCTTGAAACGTTATGACGAGGCGCGCCGACTGGGTGACGCCCTCGTTAAGCAGGGCGTTGAGCAATCTGTTTTAGAACCTTTACAGACTCCTCGACGGAAGCGACGTCGGTGATGACCATTGTGCGTCGCCCATTCTGCTCACGGAGGCTGCAACGGCGCACGTTCTCAGCAGCGTAGTCGATGATGTGTCCGAAAGTATCGCTATCGTAGAACGGGCTGTTGGTAGCCGAGACAAAGTTGAGGAACATGCGTCCTTGCTTCAGCATAATGCGTTCGCATCCCAGCTGCTTCCCCAGTCGTCTGAGGGGTACGACCTGCAGCAACTCCAGTCCTGTCGTAGGCATCTTTCCAAAGCGGTCAGTCATGCGTTGCTGATAGGCTTCGAGCTCACGGTCGTCTTTGATGTTGTCCAATTCGCGGTAGAGCAGCATGCGTTCCGCGTCGCTAGGCACATAGCTGTCGGGGAAGTACAGCTCGAGGTCGGTGTCGACTACGCAGTCGGTCACGAATCCACTTCCGTCCTCTGTGCCGGGTATCTGTAACCTGATGCTGCTCCTGCTTCCTCCCTTGTCCGTCGAGCGGCCTTCTTTCGTGGATGGCGTCGGCTGTTCTTCGTTTCTTAGCTCAACCATTGCCTCGTTGAGAATTTTCTGGTAGGTCTCATATCCCAGGTCGCTGATGAATCCACTCTGCTCGGCACCCAGCAGGTTGCCGGCACCGCGGATGTCGAGATCCTGCATGGCGATGTTGATACCACTGCCCAGGTCGCTGAAGTTCTCGAGAGCCTCCAGTCGCCGACGGCTATCGTCGGGAAGGACAGCGAGAGGTGGTGCCAGCAGATAGCAGAATGCTTTCCTGTTTCCGCGTCCTACTCGGCCACGCATCTGGTGTAGGTCGCTCAGTCCGAAGTTATGCGCAGCATTGATGATAATCGTGTTGGCATTGGGAATGTCGATACCGTTCTCGACGATGGTCGTTGAAAGTAGCACGTCGTAGTCGTAGTTCGAGAAGTCGAGTACAATCTTTTCCAGCTCGTCGGGTTTCATCTGCCCATGACCGATAGCTACCCGACAGTCGGGTATGTACTTGACTATTAGCTCTTTCAGGTGGATAAGGTCGTTGATGCGGTTATTGACGAAGAACACCTGTCCGTTGCGGCTCATCTCGAAGTTGATGGCCTCTGTGATGATGTCGGGCGAGAAGGTGTGTATCTCCGTCTGTATGGGGTAGCGGTTTGGCGGCGGTGTCTGGATGATGCTCAGGTCGCGGGCTCCTACGAGCGAGAACTGTAATGTGCGTGGGATGGGGGTTGCCGACATCGTCAGCGTGTCGACATTGGTCTTCATCTGGCGTAGCTTTTCTTTCGTCGACACTCCGAACTTCTGCTCTTCGTCGATGATGAGCAGACCGAGGTCCTTGAATTTCACCGTCTTGCCAATCAGCTTGTGTGTGCCGATTAGAATGTCGATTTTCCCGTCGGCCAAGTCTTTGAGCAACTCGGAAGTCTGCTTGGCACTACGGGCTCGGGTGAGGTAGTCTACTCGCACGGGCATGTCCTTCAGCCGCGAGCAGAAGGTGTGATAGTGCTGATAGGCGAGCACCGTCGTCGGCACCAGCACGGCCACCTGCTTGCCGTCGGTGGCAGCCTTGAAGGCGGCTCGCACGGCAACTTCAGTCTTTCCGAAGCCCACATCGCCACAGACGAGACGGTCCATGGGCTGCGGGCGCTCCATGTCGGCCTTTACGTCCTGTGTGGCTTTCAGTTGGTCGGGGGTGTCCTCATAGACGAAGCTGGCTTCCAGCTCATGCTGCAAGTAGGAGTCGTGGCTGAAGGCGAAGCCCCGCTGCTGCCGGCGTGTGGCATAGAGGCGTATAAGGTCGCGGGCGATGTCCTTGATGTTCTTCTTCGTGCGCTCCTTCAGCCGTTCCCACTGTCCGGTGCCCAACGTCGACACACGTGGTTGCTGGCCGCCCTCTTGTGACTTGTATTTTGAGACCTTGTAAAGTGAGTGTATCGAGACGTAGATGGCGTCGCCATGCTGATAGATAATCTTGATGGTCTCCTGGTGGCCCTCTCCGTTGGGCAGTGGCATCCTGACGAGTCCTCCGAACTTCCCTATTCCGTGGTCGATGTGTACTACGTAATCGCCTATCTCAAACTGTTGTATCTCTTTCAGCGTCAGCGCCACCTTTCCCGATCGTGCCTTGTCGCTTTTGAGGTTGTACTTATGGAAGCGGTCGAATATCTGGTGGTCGGTGAACAGGCAGAGCCGCAGGTCGTGGTCCACGTAACCTTCGTGAAGCGTCTTGTTGACACCAGTGAACGTTATGTCCTTCCGCTCGGCGAAAATGTCTCTCAGGCGTTCTATCTGCTTACTGCTGTCGGCAAGGATGTACAGTTTGTAGCCTTTCAGCAGGTAGTCTTCCAGCGAAGGCATCAGCAGGTCGAAATTCTTGTGGAAGAGGGGCTGGGGCGAGGTGTTGAAGCTGACGGTGGCCTTGTCGTTGCGTTGCGAACGGAGCTCGATGCGTAGGTATGGCTCGCTGTCGCTGGCAAACAGTGTGCCACTGATGATCTGGTTGTCGCGCTGCATCTCCAGCTCTATCTGGCGTGCCTCCATTTCGGTGGCGCCCTCCAGCCGTTCGGTCTTGGCCTGTTGGGAGAACCCCTCCTGATAGGCGCGCTCCACGGCCTCGTGCACGTACTGATAGTTTTTGAAAACGAGGACGCTGTCGGCGGGCAGGAATCTGAGCAGCGACTCCTTCTGTTGCTCTGCTGTCAGTTCAGGCACGATGTCTACACGCTGGCGGCGCTCCTTCGACAACTGGTTCTCTACCTCGAACGTGCGGATAGAGTCGATCTCGTCGCCGAAGAAGTCGATGCGAAAGGGGTATTCGTGACTATAGCTGAACACGTCGAGTATGCTACCGCGCAGGGCGAACTGTCCTGGCTCGTAGACGTAGTCGACTTCGCGGAAGCCCAGCTGGCGCAGCTCTTCGGTGACGTTGTCAGTCTCTATTGTCTGTCCTTGTTCCAGGGAGAGCGTGCGGGTGTCGAGCTGTCGGCGCGTGACCACCATCTCAGCCAGTGCCTCGGGGTAGGTGATGACGATGGGCGACTGCTGTTGGGCGCTGTGCGTCGAAAGCCTTGTGAGTACCTCTGTGCGGAGAATCTCGCTGGCCGAGTCTTTCTGCCCGTACTTGATGGCGCGCTTGTAGGAAGAGGGGAAGAAGAGCACGTCCTCGTCGCCCCTGAGCTGGGTCATGTCGTGATAGAAATACCCCGCGTCGTCAGCATCCTGGAGCACGAACAACAGCACTCTCTCGGTCGTCAGTGCACCGAACACTACGGCAACCGACGAGGCTGACAGTCCCTCGACGGTAATCAGACGTTTCGGCTCTTTCGCAATAGCTTTTTGTAGTGCCTTTACCAGCGGCGATCGGCTGTAAAAGGCCTCCAGCTCTCGTATCTCCATGGGGTCAGAGGTCAGCAAACTCTTTGTGCGAGATGTCTTTCACGGCCATACATTCCATTTCCACCAGCCATCCTGAGCGGCATACTGGCGCATGGACGATGACGAGCGGCTTTTCAGGGAAACGCTCCTCATAGAGATGCTTCACGGTGAGATAGTCGGCAGTGTCGCGCAGGTAGACAATCATCATGCTGACATTGTCGTACGTACAGTCAGCTTCCTTGAGCAACGCTTCGACGTTCTCCCAAAGTCGGTGGGTCTGCTGCCCTACGTCCTTGGGGTGCACAATTTGTCCCTTGTTGTCGATGCTGGCAGTACCCGAGATGAATACATGTCGGCGGTCACCATAGTCGATGTAAGTACCTCGCTCGAACGATACACCGTAGTCGCTGGTACGGTTCAGGTGCGACGAGGCATAGAGGTAGTGCACCTGTTCCTCTCTGATGCCAGCCACGGCATAGTTGTCCATCTGGGTGAGCACGCAGGGATCCTGTGCGCGTCCGCCGATGCCCGTCGAGGCGATGAAGTGGGTGTCGTGAGTCAAGCCTTGTGTGAAGAATACCTGGTTGCGGGCCCTCACCACACCTCCGTAGTTCAGGTCGATGTCGCTGACGAAGAGCCACGTGCGGAGGCAGTTGTCCTTCAGTTTGCATCCTTCCTGCGCCAGCTGCATCACATACTCGTTGAAGAGCAGGCGCGTCTGGTACTCCGAGTTAGCGGCGAGGTTGTGGGCTGAGCCGTTCCACAAGTGGCGGTATTGCCCGTGGCAGGCTTCGTAGAGCCCGCCGTCAGTGAGCCGTGTACTGACACCAGTCATGAGGTAGGCCCACAGCGCCAGTTTCGTGCCGTCGAGCGGTGCCTGCTGTATGATGCTCTTGGCGCAGTCGCTCGTGTCGGAGGCCATCACCTCGTCGGCCTGGTTGGCAGCGTCGCTGAGGAAATAGCGCTTAAACACCGCTACTGCGCCTGGCAGGTGCTCAGCGATGATTTGCTGATAGGTGTCCAGCACGGCGTCGAGTTGCTGCTGATAGGGGAGTGTCTTGGCGGTCATGCGAATCATCACATGGTACTCGCTGACCTCGCCTTTGATGAACTTGAATATCCTTGCTTCTGTACGGTTGAATTGCAATGTTTGATTCATGATTTCTTTATTTTGCCTGCAAAGGTACAAAAAAGGAATGAAAAATCTCCTTTTTTTAGCGTGGAATGTTTTGTTTTTCATCAAAAATGACTACCTTTGCATGCGGTTAACACATGTTCATAGACAATGAGACAGTTGAAAATGTACGAGGCTGACGATAAGATGATCAACCTCATCCGTGATAACTACGACCTCCTGCCGATGCTCGGCGCATTCGGGATTAGTTTAGGGTTTGGCGACAATACCGTCAGTCAGACTTGCCAGAACAACGATGTCGACACCTATACCTTCCTGGCAGTGGTGAACTTCATCATCAATGGACAGGGCGTCGCTGACGACGACGATCAGTTGTCGGTGCCGACGCTGATTCGATACCTTGAGGCCAGCCATGCCTATTATCTTGATTTCCAGTTGCCGTTCATACGCAGGGAGCTTGAGGATAGCCTCATTCCCGACGATTCTCTGGGGCAGCTTATCCTCCGCTTCTATGACGAGTACGCCCACGAGATACGCCGTCATATGCACTACGAGCAGCGCGTGCTCTTCCCTTACGTCAAAGGGCTGATCGAGGGCCATCCTTCCGATAATGGATATACCATCGAGACCTTTTCTCGACAGCACGGACAAGCCGACAAGAAGCTGCGCGAGCTGAAACTGCTGATCATCAAGTACCTCCCCAGCGACGGGCTGCATAACAATAAGCTGACGGCGACGCTCCACGATATCTACGACAACGAGAAATGGCTGCAGCAGCACGGGCAGGTCGAGGATCATGTTTTTGTGCCTGCTATCCGCCGTCTGGAGCGGAAACTATATCAGAGCGATGTCACGCGCAACATCACCGAGATGGTTTTCAAGAGTGGGGTGGGGCAGAGTCAGGATGCCATCTCCGACCGCGAGCGTGACGTCATCATCGCCATCGTTCAGGGCATGTCGAACAAGGAGATTGCCGACCACCTCTTTATTTCCGTCAACACCGTCATCACCCACCGCCGCAATATTGCCCGCAAACTGCAGATCCATTCCGCCGCCGGGCTCACTATTTACGCCATCGTCAATGGGCTGGTCGATATCTCTAGCGTGAAGCTCTAATTGGTATCTCTCACAAAAGTCAAATCTTGCTGATGTCGACGTAACCATGCATCACGGCATAGATGGTCAGCGAGCTGACGCTCTTCACCCCCAGCTTCTCCATGATGTTCTTGCGGTGAGTAATCACCGTCGACAGGCCGATGTGCAGCTGGTCGGCTATCTCTTTGTTGATGAACCCCTTCACAATGAGCACCATCACCTCAGCCTCGCGGTCAGTCAGCAGGCGGGGCTCGTCACCGCTGTGGATGGGGATGTGGCTCCTGCCACCATGACTTTTCTGTTCGAGCATCAGCAGCTGGCGCACAAGCAGCGACTCCGACACGTTGACACTGATGCAATGGAAGTCGGACAGGCGGCTGCCGTCTGCAGTCATCGTCAACACAATCGTCTTCCGGCGATGCTCCATGAAGAAGTCCCTGTTCTCCAGAACAATATTCATCGCCACGAAATAGTGTACGTACGCCTCCGGGTGGTTGGCGCAGAAAGCTGCCATTGAGTCGAACGTGTCGATTTCCAACATGGTAATCAACGACTGAAGCAACTGCTTCAGCCCCATTGCCGCCAAGGTGTTGGGGTCGATAATTGCAAACTTCAGACCTACTTCGTTCATTTCTGGCTGCAAAGATAGGCAAAAAATAGGAGAAAACAGCCATTCTTGGTTACAAATTTATTAATTAGTGTTAATAATTAGAACTTTTGGCCATATTTACTTCCTTAATTGCAAATTATTTAGTACCTTTGCAACGTGTTTTTCATGGTATTAGATTATTAAGGTTAATTTTCTGAAGATTGCATGTCGTGAGATAAGTAATCTATCACGCATTCACTTGAATGATTATTATTGTCAAGTGAAAACAAAAAGGGAATCTGTGAAGATTCCCTTTTCCATGCTAGTACACGAGATATTTCAGAACACCTTATGCTGTTGTAGCCGTTTCATCTCTTGATTGCTGACGGCATAGTTGAAGATACGGAAGTCGGACACCTCGGCCTGCGTGAGGAACTTGTCGCCCCTGAAGGGGGCACGGCCTATCCAGCAGTGGGCAGGAGCCTCACGGAATATCTCAGCAAGGATGGGCATCTTCTCATTCCGTCCGATAAGCTTGCCGTCGAGATAAAGCTCTCCCTTATGACCTTGCTGGCGATAAAGGGCGTGTACCCATACGTCGCGCTTGGGTTTGCCACCCTGCATGATGATTTCCTCGTGCTCATAGCCGCCCGTAGAGGTCTCGAAGCGCTGCTCGTTCAGCCGCATGGCCATGTACGGCCCTTCATTGGCGCTATTCTCTGCCAGACACGAGAAGGCAAAGAGGAAATGGCCATAGCCGTCGAGCTGGTTTTCAGAGCTGACCTTGAACCATACGGAGACGGTGAAATCGCGCAGGCTCTTGACAAGATCTCCGGTCGCTGCGGTGAGGTCGTAATAGCCGTTCTTGCGTCCTTCTGGTAGCAAGCGTCCTTCTTGCGTTCCTTCGTTGGCAAGCGACCTTTGGTCGAGTGCAGACGAGTGGTTGCTGCCTAGGTGGAGGATGGCTGGATTCGCTTCGTCTATATGGGCGTTGCCCCTCAGATAGTCTGCCTGCCAGGCGAAGCGGTATTCCGCCTGCTGCTCGGTCTTGATGATGGGCTGCGGCAGTGCCGATGTCATCTTGCTGGTAATTCGCTTGATGTGGTCTTTCAGTATCTTGTAGGCAGGCTGCGGCATGGCCCCGTGGTCGTAGCCCTGCATCTCGTAGAGCGTGACGTCCTGGTGGCCCACGAGCTTCAGCATGCGCCAGAAATAGGCCTGCTCCTCATAGCGGCCATAGAG
>CAMNHM010000115.1 GCA_946539475.1 uncultured Prevotellaceae bacterium
TGTTCATGCCGATGGAGTTCTTCCAGTAGTTCGACGACGAGGCATACTTCGAGTCGTATTTGATGCGCACGGCCTCCGAGGCATCCATGTGGCGCTTCATCACCTCCTGCTTCACGCCGCGCACCTGAGCGCGGGCTGCATTCTGCACGTAGCGCTCGCGGATGCCGTAGCTCGACAGGTAGCGCGACGTAGAGCCCGGGTAGCCCATCGTCATCGAGAAGTCGTTCTCCTTATAGCCTTCGGTCGACACGCGGGCCCAGTGCTTCGGGTGGTAGGGCACGTTGTCCTTCGAGTACTTAGCCGGGCCGTTGGTCTTCGGGTCGGCATAGATGCGGAACACCGAGAAGTCGCACGTCTGGCGCGGCCACATCCAGTTGTCGGTCTCGCCGCCGAACTTTCCCATCGACTTTGGGATGGCGAACACCAGTCGCAGGTCGGTGAAGTCGCGGTAGGTAGTGGCATAGAAGCGGTTGCCCTCGTAGAAGGGCTTCAGCTCCAGGCGCAGCGTCGAGTCCTGTGCCCTCACGGCTTTTGTCATTGCGTTCTCGATGCTGTCGAGATACATCATCTGCCGGAGCGGCTCCATCTGGTAGAAGCCCTCCTTGACGATCTCGTCGGTGACGTCCTTCTGCTCCACCATGAACGATACGAACATCCCCTCGTTGGGCAGCTCCTCCTCGTAGCTCTTGGCGATGAAGCCGTTGAGCATGTAGTCGTGTTCCACGGTAGAGTGGCTGCGGATGGCCTCGAAGCCGCAGTGGTGGTTGGTGAACACCAGCCCGTCGGGGCTTACCACCACTCCCGAGCAGTAGCCCGAGAAGTTCACCACCGACTTCATGATGGCGTCGTCAGCCTGATAGAGTTTCTCATACGGCAGCTGGTAGCCCTCCAGCTGCATCCGCTCGAAGACGGCCTGTGGCAGGTCGTAGAGCGTCCACATCCCTTCGTCGGCGCGTGCCTGTGCGAAGGCAGTCAGCGCCGTCAGCGCAAGAATTGTCTTTTTCATCATTATTTTCTTTCTCTCTGTATGTTTTGTGTGTGCAAAGGTACGAAAAATCCTATGAAGTGCGCACAAAAGCGGGGTATTTCTTTTCCTGAGTGGTCATTTTCCGCCATTTGTGCTAATAAGTTTCTGCTTTAGTATGACTGGGCAATGACGCCAAAAGTGTCGCGCGCTTAAAGAACGTTAAAAAGTTGTTCCAGCTGTGCGACGAAGGCTGGAACAACTTGTTCCAGCACCGAGAAAATAGCTGGAACAACTTGTTCCAGGTTTGTCTTTTCGGTTGGAACAAGTTGTTTACGCCGTGGAAACAAGTTGTTTTTGGCGCGTAAACAAGTTGTTTCTACGGCATAAACAAAGTGTTCCAACCACGACGATGAGGTTGGAACACTATTGAATGTGAATGGTCGGAAGCCGGCGTAGACAATAATTTATCTCCATTAGTGCCAATTTGTTTCGATATAGTATCGATGACCGAGTCGTTACCGCGGACTTTTGCACGTTCGGCGAAAAAAAACGATGATTTGTTTTGCATTTTGCGCGCTTATTAGTACCTTTGCAGCCGAAATTGAAAATCTTGTAAACCAATATTTTTATGTACACACGTTTGACCGCTGCTGAGGCAGCAGCGCTGATTAAGAATGGCGACCATATCGCCATGAGTGGATTCACACCAGCCGGTGTGGCCAAGGCTACAACGAAGGAGCTGGCAAAACTCGCCGTCGCCGAGCATGAGGCAGGCCGCGAGTTCAAGGTGGCCATCTTCACCGGTGCCTCCACAGGGCAGAGCACCGATGGCGACCTGGCCAACGCGCAGGCCATCCTCTACCGTGCGCCCTACACTACGAACCCCGACTTCCGCAAGCACGTGAACATGGGAGAGATTCCCTACAACGACCTGCACCTGAGCCACATGGCACAGGAGCTGCGCTACGGCTTCTACGGCGATGTCGACTGGGCCATCATCGAGGTCTGCGACATTGAGGAGGTGGGCAACGACTATCACGTCTACCTGACCGCCGCCGGCGGCATCTCGCCCACGGCAGCCCGTCTGGCAAAGCACGTCATCCTCGAGCTCAACTCGTTCCACAACCCCAATGCGAAGTTCATCCACGACGTCTATGAGCCCGCCGATCCTCCCTACCGTAAGCCAATACCCATCTTAAAGGTCAGCGACCGCATCGGCGTGCCCTACGTGTCGATACCCAAGGAGAAGGTGGTCGGTGTCGTCGAGTGTAACATCCCCGACGAGGCACGCTCCTTCAAGGACAACGACCCCGTGACCGACCGCATCGGCTACCTCACCGCCGAGTTCCTCGTCGACGAGCTTCACAAGGGCCGCATCCCCAAGGAGTTCCTGCCGCTGCAGAGTGGCGTGGGCTCAACGGCAAATGCCATCCTCGGCGCTCTGGGCGAGGACAAGCACGTGCCCGACTTCAACATCTATACGGAGGTCATCCAGAATGCCGTCATCGACATGATGCTCTCCGGCCGTGTGAAGGATGCCTCAGCCTGCTCGCTGACCGTGTCTAACGACTGCCTGATGCAGGTCTACGACAACATGGACTACATGAAGCATCACCTGACGCTGCGCCAGAGTGAGATATCGAACCATCCCGCCGTCATCCGCCGCCTCGGCGTCATCGCCATCAACACGGCCATCGAGGTCGACATCTATGGCAATGCCAACTCCACACACATCAGCGGTACGAAGATGATGAACGGTATCGGCGGATCGGGCGACTTCATCCGCAATGCCTACCTCTCGATCTTCACATGCCCGTCGGTGGCCAAGGGCGGACTCATCTCGAGCGTCGTGCCCTTCGTCACCCACCAGGACTCCTCGGAGCACGATGTCAACATCATCGTCACCGAGCAGGGCATCGCCGACCTGCGTGGCAAGAGCCCCATGCAGCGCGCACAGACCATCATCGAGAACTGTGCCCACCCCGACTACAAGCAGCTGCTCTGGGACTACCTGAAGCTGGGCACCGGCGGACATACCCGCCACTGCCTCACTGCCGCCTTCGCCATGCACGACACGCTGGCTCGCAAGGGCGACATGCGCCTGACGGACTTCTCGGAGTACGTGAAGTAGAAATGGCTAGGGTCCCTAGTTCTCCTAGTCTTCCTAGTCCTCCTAGGAAAGCCTAGAACGGGGCCTCTGAAGAAAATATCACTCGCTTCCCCGTCTGGGGATCGTCGAAAGCCAGCTCAGCAGCATGCAGACACAGCCGCTGAGCTGGCTTGCCGTATAGGCGGTCGCCGACGATAGGCGCTGCCAGACCCTCTTCGTGGGCACAGTGCATCCGCAGCTGGTGGGTGCGACCTGTATGGGGCGTCAGCGACAGCCGTACGTAGTTGCCCTCATGGGCCAGCACCTCGTAGTGGGTGACAGCTTCCTTGCCGTGCACGAAGTCTACCACTTGTCGCGGGCGGTCCATGACGTCAGGGCGCAAGGGCAGGCTGACGATGCCTTTCTTTCCCACGGGAAGATTCTCAGGAGAGCGAGGGGCTACCAGGGCGATGTAGCGTTTGTGCAGCGTGCGCATGAGGAACTGTCGCTGCAGCTGGTGGTAGGCATCGCTGTTGAGTGCCACGACCAAGAGCCCCGACGTGTCCTGATCCAGCCGGTGCACCATATACGCCTCCGGGTAGACCTTGCGCAGCAGGCTCTCCATCGACTCCTCGCCCGTCCTTCCCGGTACGCTGAGCAGTCCTGCCGGCTTGTCGATCACAAGATAAGAATGTGAAGCGTGGATGATAATACTCTCCCCTTTCCACTCTCCACTCTCCCCTTTCCACTCTTCCCTCTCCCCTCCGAGCATCCACTCGAGAATGGGCTTGCACTTCCCCCGGCAGGCAGGATAGTACTGCCCATCGTGGCGCACCTCCATCTTCGGCGACCGGCCTCGCCAGAACTCAGCGATAGACAGCGGACGCAGGCCGTGCTCAAAGGCATACTGCAGCAGCTTCGGAGCACAGCACTCGCCAGCCCCCGAGGGAGGCGTATGCTGGGGAGTAGGCCGGAAGATCTCTGTCAGCGAGCGACGCTCACCACGGCTGTTCAACATCACAAAATGGTCGAACAGCCAGCGTTGCAGGGCATCGGAGCGACGCCGACGCTCGGCCTTCAGCCTTTCGACGGCCTCTGCCGCTGCCAGCAGGGGAGCCTCTGCCTCGGCGATGCGCTTGGCCCATCGTGCCTTCAGCCGTCGCAGCTCGGCCTTCTGAAACTGGCTCTCGCGGATGAGCATTGCCTCATCCACCGTGCCGCGCAGCGTGTCGCGTCGAGCCTTCGCCTCAGCCATCATCCTGCGGTAGTCGTCCGTCTCCTGCTCAGCCATCATCCGCAGCCGCTCCACCTCGCCACTATCCTCTCTCCTCTTTCCACTTTCCTCTTTCCACTCTCCACTTTCCTCTTTCCTCTCTCCACTCTCCACTATCTCACGATTCAAAGCAGATATGGCAGCCTCCTCCTGTTTGAAGTAACCGTCGGGCTGCAGGTAGTCGAACACGGCCGGCACAAACCACGGCCAGTCCTCGCGGCCACCCAGCTGTCCGCTATACGCAGCAAGGAACCCCAGCCGCCCGTCGGCAGAGCGGCACACCAGCACCCCCAGCATCTTACCCTCGCTCACCTCGTCCTTCAGTGGGCTCTCCGAGAGGTACTCGCACACCCGCCTGGCAGCCTCCACGCACAGTGGATGCGGCTCATAGCAGAACGGATCGTTCAGCTTCGTCGGCACCTCAGCCGACGCTTCCAGAGCGTGAAACACTTCTTCCATCCTTACCAATGTTACAGCTCCTGGAGGAGGGCGTCGAAATCCTCGGCGGTGCCGCTGGTGCCGGTGAGCTTGCGGTACATACGCTTGCGGGCCTGTGTGATGGCCGACCGCGTCTTGTCGAGGATGGCAGCGATGTCGATGGGCTTCACCCCTAGCTTCAGCAGGTAGCAGATGCGCAGCTCCGTCTTCGATAGGTCGCCCAGCCTCCGCAGGCGCTCCGTCAGGCCCAGGTAGATGTCGTCGAGGCGCTGTGCCAGGTCGTCCCACTCTTCCTCCGTCAGTTTCTTCTCCACCGATGTTTCGTCAGCCTTCAGTCGGCGGCAGTAGGCCTGGCTGTAGAGCTCGCGCAGCAGGCTCTCCTTGCGCTGCTGGAAGGCTTCGATGCTCTCGTTGCGGGCTTTCAGCAGGCGTGCCTCGTCTGCCAGGCGCTCCGATGCCTGGCTGTCGTGCTGCTGGCGTGCCTGCTCCAGCTGCTGCTCCAGGGCTGCCAGCCGCTCGCTGTTCTCACGCTGCCGCTCGCGGCCCTGCTCCTCCAGCACCTCTTTCTCCTGCTCCAGACGTTGCTGGATGAAGAGACTGCTGCGCTTCTTCTCGACATACATCCTCCATAGTATCAGAGTGGCCAGCAGCAAGATGATGATACCAAGCCCCAGCAGCGATAGCGACTGTTTCATCTTCTGGGAGTACTGCTCCAGCTCGTCGCGCTGTTGTTGTATGCGGCTGAAGTTATACTGTGCCTCTATACGTTGCGTCTCCTCCGTGCGCTGCTGCGCCCGCAGCGAGTCCTGGGCAGCGGCCAGCTGATCGTAGTAGTCGAGCGATGTGCTGATATTGCCGCGCTCACGCTCCAGCAGCGCCAGGTTGCGCAGCACCTCCACCTCTCCCTGCCACTTAAACCGTCCCAGTGTCTTCTTGAAGTAGTAGGCTGCAGAGTCCAGATGGTGCTGACCGTAGTGCCAGTAGGCCCAGTTGGCGTCATTCAGCTCGTCGTGAGGCATGATTTCCAAAGCCTTGTCGAACTGCTCTGTCTGGATATAGATGTCGCAAAGATACGATATGGCATACGGCTTAAGAAGATCTTCCCTGTGGCATCTTTCTGCTAAGTATATGGATCTCTCATAAAAGTATATTGTACTATCAATCACACTCTTTATGGTGTAGACCCTACCCATGCGATCTGCCCCATACGCCATACGGAGAGTATCATTATTCGCTGTGGCTAGCTCATTATATGTTTTATAGTAGGGTATACATTCGTCGAACATACGCTGTTCGAAATACAGGTCTCCAATATTCCTACTTATGAGATAAAAGAGTGTGGTATTATTCATAGTCTCTGCTATATCCCGTGCTTTAAGATAGCAATCAAGGGCTGCAGGATAATTTGATGCTTTCCGATATACCTCACCCGCATAGAAAACGGCTTTAGCATACTTATCCATTTCGTTCGAACCTACATAATATCGACAAAGACTGTCTATCATTGAGAAATTATCGTCAGTAAGACTACTACTGACAAACAGCTTCTCAAGATTAACAAGTTGAAAGTAGTTGGCATCTTCTTCACTCTCCCAATCAATCTTCTTTGAGGATTCGTCTAGCAAGGCATCAGCCAGCCGATAGTTTCCCGCCATATAAGCGCTGTCAGCCATCACGAGCTCTTGAGGGTAGGCTCGTTCTTGGCTGCATGAGTAGCATGATGCTATCACGATTGCCAAAAGTGTCAGGAAGAGAGGTACGTTCTTGTTCATATCCAGTATTGTTCTTATTCATGTTTGCTTTCGCTGAACGAAAAGTTTGCGTGCAAAGATAATGCTTTTATTTGAGACGGCAAAGGAAAAAGCCCCTAAAGTTGTTGACAACTGTTGACAAAACGCCCGTTTTAGTTGACAAATGCAACTTGTCAACAACTTGTCAACAAAATCCTTTGGTTCTTCCGCTTTTTTATCCTAACTTTGCACCGAAATCCCATTAAAACCCCAAAAAATGAAAAAGAAAGTTTTTATTATTCCAGCTTTGCTCTAGTTTGAAGCTGTGGAAGTCAGGAGCAATAAAGGGAATAGAGTGAAGAGAGGCATACAAAGACGATATTGATATGAAACTAATTTCTCGCATATTGACATTTGGTTGGATTGCCGTCAGCATTGTGCTAGACCTCACGGACATATTAGGAAGCAGGACGGCAGCAAACAAGTTACAGATAATTGTACCTTGTGTTATCATCGTAATATTATTGATTCTTGCCGTGAAGGAATCCCGCAAAGAAGAGGATGACCGCGAGTATGGCTATAAGATGGAGACCTTCATGGACATCATGCTTTTAGCCTTAAATACATGGCCTTTCCTGATAGGGAAAACTTTTTGAGGCAGCATCATAGGAGTTGTGTGTGGTATCCTTGCTTTCCTGGTTCAGGCGCAAGCCGCCTTTGGGGAACTGACAAATAATGGAGATAATGTCTATACCGATGCAAGGTTCTCCATGTTTATACGTTTAATAGAAAAAGAAACTAATATGAAGAGACTTATCTGCTTACTGGCATTGCCGATGCTGCTGATTGCCTCCTGTGACGACACAGATAACTATGGCTATCCCTCGAAAGTGTCTTTCGGAAGGGAAGGCGGGACAATAACGGTAATGGGAGACTATAGCTTCTACAACATAGCAATACGCGATTATGACGGAAACGGCAAAGAAGACTCTTACCTCCCCACCCAGAATGATACGCTCGTCATAAGCTATCAATGGCTGACGGTGAAGGCTTTGTCCCATGAGCATAAGATTATCCTCATTGCCGAACCCAACAACGAGGGGAGCAGCCGCAAGCTTTACGTGACGGCTGCAGTTGACAACTTCGATGCAGAGATAAAGGTGACGCAGTGACAAAAATTATTTTTGCATTTTTCCGTCATCTTACACTATTTCGCCTAACCGCCTATAATTCAAGATACTAAGTGCAGTGTAGGTAAAAATTCATCTTACACTCACGGCTGCGTCTCCTACACGGTCGGTTTTCGACTGCCAGACAGCTGTTTTCGGCTCCTCAGAAGCTTTGTTCCTGCTTGCCGGATGGGCAGTGAGGTCTGCCTCGACAGCCACTTGCGATACCAAAACAAGTTGTTTTGGTGAGCAAAGTGGCGGACTTTGCTGACCAAAGTGGCCGACTTTGAAGACCAAAACAAGTTGTTTTGGTAGCGCAAGTTACGCACTTTGATCAGGTAAGCAGCTGACTGAGCCCCGCAACACGGCATACCTGCAACTGCGAAGTAACGACCCAGGAACACAGGCGAACATGGCCTTCAGAATAAAAAAAACGCAAAATGCTTGGAAATGTCGGGGAAAACCACTAAATTTGCACGGTGGAATTCATCAAGTAAGTGCATGACATGGAAGCGATAAAAGGAAAATACCTGAACCCGAAGGCCGACCTGACCTTCAAGAAGATCTTCGGCGAGCATGAGGATCTGGTGATGAGCCTGCTCAACGCACTGCTGCCCCTCGACGAAGGAAAGCAGATAGAGGAAGTGGAGTATCTCACGCCAGAGATGGTGCCCGAGAATCCCGGCAAGAAGAACAGCCTCGTAGACGTGCGCTGCCGTGAGACCGGCGGCCGCCACTTCATTGTGGAGATGCAGATGAACTGGAACAACGAGTTCCAGCAGCGCGTCATCCTCA
>CAMNHM010000116.1 GCA_946539475.1 uncultured Prevotellaceae bacterium
ACCAGATAGCAGCCAAGTTTCTCGATGCCACTACCGACATCTGCCCCAACTGGAAGCTGGCGACGCCCGACCCGATGGTGACCGTGGGCCTGAAGTGCGAAGGCTTCCGCGTGGAGATGATCATCCGCTCGATCCTCACCGGATCGGCATGGCGCGAATACAAGAACGGCTGCCGAGAGCTCTGCGGCGTCCGCCTGCCCGACGGCATGAAGGAGAACGAGCGTTTCCCCGAACCGATCATCACACCGACGACGAAGGCCGACGAGGGTCACGACATGAACATCTCACGCGAGGAGATCATCGCACAGGGACTCGTCTCAGCCGAGGACTACGCCGTGATGGAGGACTACACCCGTCGTATCTTCAAGCGCGGACAGGAGATCGCAGCCCAGCGCGGGCTCATCCTCGTCGACACGAAGTACGAGTTCGGAAAGCGCGACGGCAAGGTGTACCTCATCGACGAGATCCATACGCCCGACTCCAGCCGCTACTTCTATGCCGACGGCTATGAGGAGAAGCTCAGCAAGGGCGAGCCACAGCGACAGCTGTCGAAGGAGTTCGTGCGCCAGTGGCTCATCGACCACAACTTCATGAACGAGCCCGGACAGGTGATGCCCGAGATCACCGACGCCTATGCCGAGAGCGTCTCCGAGCGCTATATCGAGCTCTACGAGCACATCACGGGCGAGAAGTTCGACCGCGCCGAGGAGAGTGCCGACATCGCCCGCCGCATCGAGCAGAACGTCACCAACTGGCTCGCCTCCAGATAGTCCCCGGGAAAGACCCGTAGTCCCAACGGGCTGATTCACGACGAATACTTGGACAGCCAGAAAGAGGAAGAGAGAGAAAAAAAGAGAAATGTACGACCAAGAGCAGATAAAGCCCTACGGCGAAGGCGAGAAAGCGAGCCAGGTGGAGGAGATGTTCGACAACATCGCCCCTAACTACGACAAGCTGAACCACCGCCTCTCGTGGAACATCGACCGCGGCTGGCGGCGGAAGGCCATCAAGGCCCTCGCCCCACATCGCCCACAGACGATGCTCGACATCGCCACGGGTACGGGCGACTTTGCCATCATGGCAGCCCAGATGCTCAGCCCGCAACGGCTCGTGGGAGTCGACATCAGCGAGGGCATGATGGCCATCGGAGCCGAGAAAGTGATGCGGCAAGGGCTGCAGGACGTCATCTCCTTCGAAAAGGAAGACTGCCTCAGCCTGTCGTATGCCGACAACACGTTCGACGCCGTAACGGCAGCCTTCGGCATACGCAACTTTGCCAGCCTCGACCGCGGGCTCTCCGAGATGTGCCGCGTGATGAAGGAAGGCGGGCACCTGAGCATCGTCGAGCTGACGACGCCCGTCTGCTTCCCCATGAAGCAGCTGTTCAAGGTCTATAGCCATACCGTGCTGCCCATCTACGGGCGCCTCGTCTCGAAGGACAAAAGCGCCTACACATATCTCACGCGAACCATCGAAGCCTTCCCGCAAGGAGAGCAGATGATGGAGATCCTCAAGCAGGCCGGATTCCGCCAAGCGGCATTCCAAAGGCTCACCTTCGGCATCTGCACCCTCTATACGGCGACTAAATGAAGCCTGCCGGAAGAGGTAACCCTAAACAAATCATCAACAAACGACAAAGGTGGATAAATACGGACTCATAGGCTACCCACTGGGCCATTCGTTCTCGGTCAGCTATCACAACCAGCGCTTTGCCGACGAAGGCATCAATGCGAAGTACATCAACTTCGAGATACCCTCCATCGACGAGCTACCCGAAGTGCTCGGCTCCAATCCGGAGCTGAAGGGACTCAACGTCACCATCCCCTACAAGGAGAAGGTGATCGAGTTTCTCGACTACATCAGCCCCGAGGCACGCGCCATAGGAGCCGTCAACGTCATACGCGTCATCCACGAGGGCAAGAACATCAAGCTCAAAGGCTACAACAGCGACGTCATAGGCTTCACCCAGAGCATAGAGCCCATGCTGGAAAGCCACCACAAACGGGCACTCGTGCTGGGTACGGGAGGGGCGTCGAAAGCAGTGGCCTACGGGCTGAAGTCGCTGGGCGTGGAGCCCGTCTTCGTCAGCCGCTATGAGCGGCCGGGCACGATCCAGTACGACAGCATCACGCCAGAGGTAGTGCACGAATATCCCGTCATCGTCAACTGCACGCCGCTGGGCATGTTCCCGAAAATCGACACCTGCCCGCAACTGCCCTACGAGGCCCTCGACGACAAGAACATCCTCTACGACCTCATCTACAATCCCGACGAGACACTCTTCATGAGGCTCGGTGCGCGCCAGGGGGCTGCCGTGAAGAACGGCCTTGAGATGCTCCTGCTGCAGGCTTTCGCCTCGTGGGAGTTCTGGAACGGGAAGGAGAAATAAGGAAAGGACAAACCAAGGAAAATGTAAACCCTAAGCAATATGAATTTTACAACCAACCGATCATGCGTCATCGCCGTCGTTGCGACGGTTGCCGTCGTCGTAGGACTCATCGTGCTCTTCGACCTTGGCAGCAAAATGTACGGCGAGGTGTCAGCCACGTCAGTAGTCTTCGGAATGGCCATACTGCTCGGACTCATCGCCGTCGCCGGCACGTGGGTCAGCAAGGAGAACGCCGCTGAGCAGAAGGTCATAGAGGAGCGCAGCGAAGTACTCAGCAGCCTGACACAGACCTTCAACGACAACGTCGACATCCTGGAGAAGGCATACAACGCCAAGATCCAGGAGAGCCCGTCGGATGCCGCAAGCATAAAGGATCGCTACAGCAAGGAATACGACAGGCTCTACGAGGAGCACTTCAGCACCAGCCTCGACAAGAAGTCGGAATGGAACAAGCAGGCGCCGCTGAAGATCCATAAGTTCTGGAACTGGGCGCTGGGATTGGGGCTCCTCGGCGGCTGCGCCGGCTCGACGTTCTCCGTAGGACTGAGCCTGCCCCCCGAGCCAGAGATCAACGCCCTGATGGAAAGCCGTACGTGGAACGCCGAAAACATTCCCATGCCCCACATGGACGACCACAGCCTCTACGTCTCCAATCCCGACAGCATCCTATCGCCGACAGCCGTCGACAGCATCAATGCCACGCTGGAGCGCCTCGACGACGTGCTGGGCGTAGAGTCGGCATTCATCATTGTCGGACATATCGAGAACGACGACGATGCCGCTATGGTAAGAGGCATCTACAACAAATATGGCGTAGGACGCGAAGGACGAGGACTCGTCGTCGTCATCGGCTATCTCGACCACACCTGTAACATAGCGCCCAGCCTCGGGTTGGAAGGCGATCTCACTGACGCTGAGTGCCGACGACTGGCCGAGACATACCTCTATCCCTCCATGCGCGCAGAGCTGCCCGACAGCGGAATGGTTTACCTCGCCGATGCCGTCTACGCCCTACTGGCAGGAAAGGAGATGCCACAGATGGCATCGTTCGTCAACCGCAACGACAGCGACGACGGCGGCTCGCCAATGCCGCTCCTGCTGGGCGGACTGCTTGTCGCACTCTTCGGAGGATATGCCGGCAAGAAGTCGAGCCAGACGACACCCAAGAGCCGTGTGGCACCACGAATGAACCCCTTCTACACACCGCCCACCAGCTCCTCCTCCAACTACGGCGGCGGCAGCGGCGGCGGCCGCTCACGTTCCAGCTGGGGCGGCGGCTCGTCAAAGCGCTCAGGAGGCTACGGCGGCAGCGGCAGCTGGGGAGGCGGCGGCTACAGCGGCAAGTGGTAACAGAAAGAAAAAAAATTATTCACCTATAAAACAATTAACATCATGAAAAGTAAGAAGACAATTATCGGCATCGCTGCCATCGCCGTCATCGTACTCTGGTTGATGAGCGGCTACAACTCAATGGTCAACGTTCAGGAAGAAGCAACCACAGCGCTCGCTGACGTGCAGTCAGCATACAAGCGTCGTGCCGACCTCATCCCGAACCTCGTGAACGTCGTCAAGGGATATGCCGAGCATGAGAAGGGAACACTCGAGGGCGTCATCAACGCCCGTGCAAAGGCAACGCAGATCACCCTCGACCCCAACAACCTCACACCCGAGAAGCTGCAGGAGTTCCAGGCAGCACAGGGAGAGCTCTCGCAGGCACTAGGACGACTGATGGTCGTGCAGGAGCAGTATCCCGAGCTGAAGGCCAACGAGAACTTCAAGGACCTACAGACACAGCTCGAGGGCACAGAAAACCGCATCAACGAAATGCGCATCAACTTCAACAAGGTCGTCGAGAAGTACAACAAGACCGTGCGCAGCTTTCCCAAGAACCTCCTAGCAGGCATCTTCGGCTTCGACCGCATGAGCAAGTTTGAGGCTACCGAGAAAGAGATGGAGACTCCCGAGGTGAAATTCTAAACGACAATAATGGACAACCGCTACATGCAGCGTGGCGTCTCAGCAGCCAAGGAAGACGTCCACGCAGCTATCAAGAACATCGACAAGGGGCTCTTCCCACAGGCCTTCTGCAAGATTATCCCCGACATCCTCGGAGGCGACCCCGACTACTGCAACATCATGCATGCCGACGGAGCAGGCACAAAGTCGTCGCTGGCATACATGTACTGGAGGGAGACGGGCGACCTCAGCGTATGGAAAGGCATCGCACAGGACGCTATCGTCATGAACACCGACGACCTGCTCTGCGTGGGCGCCACCGACAACATCCTCGTCTCGAGCACCATCGGACGCAACAAGATGCTCATACCAGCAGAGGTGATATCGGCCATCATCAACGGCACCGACGAGCTGCTGGCGGAGCTGCGAGGGATGGGCATCGGCATCTGGCCCACAGGAGGCGAGACGGCCGACGTTGGCGACCTCGTGCGAACCATCATCGTCGACTCGACCGTCACCTGCCGCATGCCGCGCGCCGACGTCATCGACAATGCCCATATCCGACCGGGCGACGTCATCGTCGGACTATCGTCGACAGGACAGGCCACCTACGAGAGCACCTACAACGGAGGCATGGGCTCCAACGGGCTCACATCGGCACGCCACGATGTCTTTGCCAAGTATCTTGCTGAAAAATATCCGGAGAGCTACGACCATCAGGTGCCCTACGACCTCGTCTACAGCGGCAAGTACGAGCTGCTGTCGGAATATGCAGAAGAGGCGGAGCATTCAGACGGCGGCAAGCTGCCCAACGCCGGACGCCTCGTGCTATCGCCGACACGCACCTACGCACCCGTCATCAAGCGCGTGCTCGACGAGCTACGCCCCGAGATACACGGAATGGTGCACTGCACGGGAGGCGCCCAGACAAAGGTGCTCCACTTCGTGGGCGACGACTGCCGCGTGATAAAAGACAACATGTTCCCCGTACCGCCGCTCTTCAGGATGATCCACGACTGCTCTGCCACCGACTGGCGCGAGATGTATCAGGTGTTCAACATGGGCCACCGAATGGAGATCTACGTACGGCCGGAAACGGCCGACCGCGTGATCGAGATTTCCCGCTCGTTCAACATCGATGCACAGGTAGTAGGCCACATCGAGCAAGGGCGCCGCTCGCTCACCATCAAGAGCGAGTTCGGAACGTTCGACTATTAGTCGAATACTCTCAGCAAAGGAGGGGGTGCCCCCAAAAAAGAAGTGAACCCCAGAGGTCGGACATCCGACTTCTGGGGTTCGCTCTATTTGCCGACGGAAGTGCCGGGAGGCTGCAGAGCCTGGTATTCCGTGATGGCATCGAAGCAGGGGCACGCCTTCTTCACGCCGGGCAGGTCGCGATGGCCAACGATACGGGCCTGCGGATGAGCAGCCTTCAGCCGACGGAGCAGTCGCAGCAGCGCACGCTTCTGGCGCGTCGTACGCGTGTCGGCGGGGTTGCCGTCGCTGTCGAGGCCGCCCTCATAGCAGACGCCCAGCGAGTGCGTGTTGTAGCCCTTGGCATGGGCCCCGACGAGCTGCTCATGGCGCGTCTGGTAGACGTAGCCGCTGCGTCTGATATAGTAGTGGTAGCCGGTGAACCCGAAGCGGTCGGCATGGCACCGTATCAGCGCCGTCACCGGAAACGGCTTGTCGCACCGCGTAGCCGAGCAGTGCACAACAATCAAATCAATCGTTCGCATATTCTTTCATTTAAAAAAAGTTGTCCTTATGGTAAAGAAGACAACTCAAACAACTAAGACAACCTTTATTTTTTTTCTGTTTCAACAGCCCGCAGTTGTCATTGCGCTTTTCTCTTAAAAAGTTGTCCAAAAGTTGTCCAAGTTGTCTTTAGGGGAAAGAAGACAACTCAAACAACTAGGACAACCTTTATTCCCGCAGTTGTCATTGCGCTTTTCTTTTAAAAAAAGTTGTCAAAGTTGTCCAAGTTGTCTTCTTAATCCACCCCTACCCCAGGCAGCTCTGCGCGAAGAACGCGCTGAGGATGGCGGTGAGCACGGTGATGATAAACTGGATAATAGTCTTCCAACGTTTCATAGAAAAGTTCTTTTATGCACAGGGATTAGGGACGCGGATCGTCGGTGCCGGCAGAAGTACTGCTGTCGCCGCCGTTACTGTCGCCGTCGGCCGAGGAGACACCGGCGATGGCAGTGGCACGACGCAGCGAGGCCACCAGGTTCAGGGCCTTCGGCATGAGGATGCCGGTGGCACGCGAGCGCAGCTTCACGCCCTGCACGTTCTTAGTGACCGAGAACTCCTCCTCGTTGTCGGCGCCGCCCTTCTGGTTCTTGATGCCGATGGAGAAGATGGCGAGGTCGTCGATCTTCACGTTCTTGCCCTCCAGGAGCAGCTCCTTGATGCAGTTCACCATGTCGGTGAGCAGACCCTTGATGACGCCCTTCGAGAACGGTGTGTTGTGACTGGACATGTGGCCGGCAAGGCCGTCGAGGTTGACGGTCTCTTCGATCACGGGGAAGGCAAAGAACTTGCCGAACACCTTCGACTCCTGGTTGGTGTTCTTACGTAGGATGTAACGAATCATAGTTGAGAGTTTAGAGTTGAGAGTTTAGAGTTGAGAGTTTAGAGTTGAGAGAGTGCTACCGCGCGACTTGCATTCCCGACAACCCTGTCAGAGTGTTTCTCTGATGTTGCAAAGGTACTACATTCGCAAGGGGCGAATCATGCACAACGTGCGCAACCGTACACAACCATACGATAAAGTGCACTTCTCTTCATGGCTCTCCTAAGAACTCCACAATCAGACGCACGGCCTTCGGACTATAGAACTTGGCCTTCTTGCTCTGGTAGCAGCCTGCCAGGGCATCCACCAATGGCGGACAACGCTTGATCCAACTGTTCAGCCTGTTCACCGCCACATGCGGGTCGCTGTCAGGGAAGTAGAGCTGTGCCAGCTCCGATTTAGCAAAGCTTTTGATATTCATAGTCTTTTCTGCTTGTAATGATATGGGTTATCGATGCTAACTACTATACTTTCAGGGGCTAAATACTATGGGGAGTTGGTGAGAAAAACAGATCAACGATATCGATCTTCGCAGCCTTCTGCGCCTGGGTAGCCTGCCGCTCCAACAGGCTGCTCACGGTGACGGGATGGCCAAAGATATCGCCGGCAGCAGCGGCGACGTCGTACCACTCGCGGTAGGTATCGCCCGTCTCGTCGGTATCGGGGAAGAGGATCACCCGGCGGCCTGCCAGCGGCTTCAGACGGGCCACGCTGAGCTCCGTCTTCCCGCCCGTTGCCAGCCAGGTGTACTCAGGCCTCACCGCCGACATGATCACCGCCGTCTTCTCCGACTCCACGATGCAATAAGCAGACCCCCCCCCAGCCCCTCCCTGTGAGGGAGGGGAACCAATAGAGTTGCAGGCTGATTCTTCTGCGAAAGAGGTAACCGCTCCCCTCCCTGCAGGGAGGGGCTGGGGGTGGGTCTGCTGCTGGGTCTTGATCTGATGCTGTCCGAACAGGCAGTGCTCACTCTTCCAGTCCTCAGGCAGCATCCCGGCGCACCGCAGCTGGTAGCTGACCCACGAGGGCTTGCGGTCGTGGTCGCGGTGACAGTCGTCGCGGTAGTACATGATCTTGCCGTCGTGTATCACGTCGTGCTCATCGATCTGCCAGAAGATGACACCGCCGTCGCGGCTCATGCCCAGCCGATAGCGCAAGGCGGCCCGCTGCATCTGCTCCTGCGACAGATAGCCGTTAGCCACCAGAGCCCTGCAAAAGGGCGACTCACACGACAGCCTGCGCTGCCACAGCGGCCTCGCATCACCACCCCGGTCATGTCCCAGCTCATGCCTCAAAGCCTTAAACGTATGCGTAAAAATGTCCTGCATCTTCATTATCGCGGTAGCAAATTCTTCACTCTTCACTCTTCACTTAAATCACTCTCCACTCTCCACTTTCCTCTTTCCACTCTCCACTTTCCTCTTTCCACTTTCCACTCCGAACGTGGGGGTTCTGGAAGTCTCCCCCTCATATCTAAGTCCCCTATAAGGGGACA
>CAMNHM010000117.1 GCA_946539475.1 uncultured Prevotellaceae bacterium
AAAGTTTTTCCAGAGAAAGCCAGTGTCGAGTGGTTGCTCTTTGTTGATGCAAACCGCGACAAAAAGAATATTGTCCCCATACACGATTATGATATTGTGATTGGTCCTATTGCCGATGACGGGGTGGTTCTTCAGCTTACCAACTATCACGAAGGTATCTATTCGCCAGAACAAGCTGCCCAATTGCTGCAAGATAAATATCTTGACCAGCAATACTACTTCGGGACAGAACGTTCACTGCTTTATCTCAATAAGTCAAACTCCCAAACAGTATGAACAATCCCTCTCATCAGCAAATAGCCACCTATCTTACAAACTATGCTCTGAGCGAGCTGGTGAAATATGTGATGGAAGATACTGGTTGTACGATTGAACAAGCTATGGAACGCGTGTATAACTCTCCGTTAATGCAAGCACTGCAGGATGAAGAAGGCGAACTTTATGTACAAAGCCCGGCGTATCTCTATGAGCTAATGCAGTCATACAGGATTCAGTCGTGATGTATTCTCCTGATATTCCGTCCTGATGAGCTCGTATTCCTCTATCTCTTTCTCAAACATCGTGGCAAAGATAAGCATTATTTGGCAATGCGCCAAACATTCAGGGAAATTTTTAAGATGTCATGCGTAGTTCAGCAGAGCCTGACGGACGGCTTTGCGGGCGGCACCGAGACGGTGCTCCACGCTCTTGTAGCCCTCACCGAGGCGCTGGGAGATCTCGCTGACCTTCATGCCGCCGTAGATGTGGAGGCGGTAGACCCGGCGGCTGCTTTCGGGCAGACGGGCAAGGCTGCGCTCCAGGCGCTCGGTAATCTCGCGGATGCTGAGTACCGACTCGGCAGAATCGGCGGTTTCATCGGTGTTTTTCAGATAGTGTTCGTAGGTTTCGATGGTGTGTCGGCGACGGTAGTAGTCGGCGATCAGGTGTCGGGCCGTGGTGTAGGCCAGTGCGGGCAGGGTGACGTCGGTGATCATCTTGCCCGACGTAAGAAGGCGGAGGAAGACATCCTGTACGATGTCCTCCGCCTCTACGCCTCCGCGAAGACGGCTGCTGACGTAGGCCAGCAGCTCGTCGCGGTGGCTGCTATAATAGTTGATTAATAAGTTGGTCTCACTCATTCACTACCTTTTGGATCGTGCCGTCCTCATTGTAGAACAGGCGCTGCACCTTCAGCGAGCGCAGGTGGGTAATGCCGTTGGAGGGTACGCAGTCGTGGTAGAAGAGGAACCACTCGCCCTTGTACTGCAGGATGCTGTGGTGGGTGGTCCAGCCCACGACGGGGTCGAGGATGACGCCCTGATAGGTGAACGGTCCGTAGGGATTGTCGCCGATGGCATAGCAGAGCAGGTGGCTGTCGCCAGTGGAGTAGCTGAAGTAGTACTTGCCATTGTACTTGTGCATCCACGATGCCTCGAAGAAGCGGTGGGGATCGCCGGCCTTCAGCGGCTGTCCGTCCTTGTCGACGACGAGCACGCTGCGGGGTGCTTCGGCAAACTGCATCACGTCGTCGCTCAGACGGGCCACGAAGCTGGGCAGGGCAGGCACGTCGGCAGGGGCATAGAGCTGGGTCTTGCGGTCACCGGCAGGGCCGAGGTCGACACCGCCTTCCTTGACCAGCTGCTGCGGAGCCTGGTACCACTGGAGCTGTCCGCCCCAGAGTCCACCGAAGTAGACATAGATCTGGCCGTCGTCATCCTTGAACACGCTGGGGTCGATGCTCATCGATCCGCGGATGGGGTGCTCCTGAGGGATGAAGGGGCCTTCGGGCTTGTCGGCGACAGCCACGCCGAGGTGGAACACGCCGTTGTAGTCCTTGGCAGAGAAGATGAGGTAGTACTTGCCGTCCTTCTCGACGACGTCGTTGTCCCACATCTGTTTCTCAGCCCATGCCACCTGACTGACGTCGAGGATCATGCCGTGGTCGGTCACCTCGCCGTTCTCCACATCGTCGAGGGAGAGCACGTGGTAGTCTTTCATCTGGAAGTGTCCGCCATCATCGTCGAAGGCAGCACCAGCCTCCCAGTCGTGTGAGGGATAGACATAGATACGTCCGTTAAACACATTGGCAGAGGGGTCTGCCATATAGTCACTCGGGAAAAGATAACGCGGTTTCATACTGTAAACTATAAACTGTAAACTATAAACTGTAAACTATCTGTAGAGATTGATGATGTCCTGTAGGACAGGCTTCTCGCCGTAGCAGCGGTCGAAGAGCACGCCATAGTTGGTGCGGCCATGCACGGGGAAGTCGTTGAGCCACGAGTTGGCATCGCTGATGCCCCAGAGGGTGACGCGGCTGATCTGTGAACGGTGCTTATGGTAGATCTTGAAGAACTGCATCCATCGGTCGTTCACCTTCTTGGCCATGTCGGCAGGCAGTCCGGCAGTATAGGGATTATACTTCTGCTTCAGCTCGAAATTCTGGTTGATGTCAGCCCCGCTGAAGCCCTCGGGATTGGGCAGCACGTTGAGGTCGAGTTCGGTAATCATCACCTTGACGCCACAGGCGGCGAAGGCATCGATGCTCTTCTCATACTCCGTCAGGTCGGGGTAGTCCATGCCATTGTGGCTCTGCATGCCCACGCCGTCGATGCGCAGGCCCTTGGCCTTGAGGTTCTTCACCAGACGGCAGACGGCCTCGCGCTTGCCAGGCTTCGACATCGAGTAGTCATTATAGTACAATTCCATATTGGGGTCGGCCTCATGGGCAGCACGGAAGGCAATCTCGATGAACTCCTCGCCGAGGATCTTGTAAAGGGGCGACTGGCGCCAGGAGCCGTCGTCCTCGATGGCCTCGTTGACCACGTCCCAGCCGTGAATCTGGCCTTTGTAGTGTCCTACGACGGTGGCGATATGCTTCTCGAGACGGCTTTTCAGCACCTCCTTGGATACAGGCCGTCCCCAGCTGTCGGTGAACATCCAGTCGGGTGCCTGCGAATGCCAGCAGAGGTTATGGCCGATGATGGTCAGACCGTTCTGCTTGCAGTAATTGACAAACTTATCGGCCACGCGGAAGTCGAAGATTCCCTCAGCGGGCTGGAGCACCTCCATCTTCATACAGTTCTCGGCAGTGGCACAGTTGAAGTGCTTCCTGACGACGGCAGTGGCTGCTGCGTCCTGTCCGTCGGACTGCCACTGATTGAGCGATGTGCCGATCAGGAAATGTTTTCCCACTGCATCCTTCAGTCCACCCTGGGCAAGGGCGGGGGATGCGCCCAAGAGTGCAAATAGTATGCACAATACGTTGCTTGCTTTTTTTCTCATTCTTACAGACTTGTTAGTTTTAGTTATTATAAAGTTATCTCGTCGCTGTCAGCAGCACGGCGGCGTGCAGTCAGTTCAGCTTGCATTTTCTCATTGAATTCCTTGGTGATGGGGTAGAAATAGAGTGCTATCACGCCTACGCCGAAGAGCACGGCGGGGATGATGCTCGATGCCAGGCGGATACCCTCCATGGCGCTCTCGTTCTGGACGGCCACGTTGCCCGACTGATAGCCGAAGGCCGAGATGATGATGCCTGCCAGGGCGCCGCCCAGGCCGAGGCCCACCTTGAGGGCCATCACGATGCCCGAGAAGCAGAAGCCGGTGGCACGGCGATAGTTCTCATACTCGATATGGTCGGCCACGTCGCCAATCATCGCCCAGAGCAGTGGGACGGTGGGGGCATAGGCCAGCGACTTCATGAAGTTCAGCGCAAAGAGCAGGCTGACATCAGTAGGCGAGGGGATATAGAAGAGGGCTGTGAAGAAGGTGGTGAGCGACAGGCACACCATGAACACTTTCTTCTTGCCGTACTTGTTGGCTAAATAACGGGACAATAGTATCACGCCGAGGAACTGGACGATGGCTCCCATCATATTGAATACGGAGAAGCCGACGGAATAGGCCTCGCTGACATTGTCGCATAAGCCGAAGAAATGGAGGAAGTCGTAGAGCGACTTCTGGTCGACGTTGTACTGGAAGTAGAAACTCATGGCCGACCCCCATACCGCCAGGGTGATGAAGAGCGAGAAGGTGAGTAGGAACATGGCCGTCCAGGGCAGGTTGGAGATGGTGTTCTTCACATCCTCCATGATGCTCGTCTCCTGCTTGGGAGGTGGCTGGATGCGCTCACGACTGATGCTGAACGTGATGAGGAAGAACACGAGGGCAATCACGGCAAAGACAGAGACGGTGCATAGCCAGCCGTGCTGGAGGTCGCCTTGTCCGAAGTGGTCTACCAACGGCAGGGTGAGTCCCTGAACGACGAATTGGGCGATGGTGACGGCAATGAAGCGTATCGTGGTGATGTTGGTGCGCTCCTTGATGTCGCTCGTGATGACGCCTCCTAAAGATGTGTAAGGTATATTATTAAAAGAGTACGCGACGAGCAGCAGCACGTAGGACACCGTGGCATAGGTGGCTACCTGAGCCTTCTCCTGTATGCCGGGATTGTAGAAAGCGAGTACGTAGAATACGGCAAAGGGTACTGCCGTCCAGAGGACCCAGGGCCGGAACTTGCCCCATCGCGTGTTGGTATGGTCAGCCAGGATGCCTACGGTGGGGTCGATGATCGCAGCCACCACGCAGGCGATGAGCAATACGCTGCCAGCCACAGCACCGTCGAGTCCGAACACGTCGGTGTAGAACTTCAGCTGGAAGATCATCATCATCTGGAACGCCAGGTTGGCACCGGCATCTCCCAGTGAGTAGCCAATCTTCTCGCGCAATGATATCTGCTGTGACTTTTTGTTATTGATAATCATGCTGCAAAGGTACAGAGATTTCTGTAAATTAACGTTTTAAAATGTCACAGATGCTTTTTCTTGTGTTTCATTTTGGAATTATTTATTTGTTTTTTGCCATTCCAACGCTTTTTTTTGTTATATTTGCATCCAAAAATATGCAACAAGTCTGTTATCAGAACAATTTATGAAGAAAATTCTTTTTATCATCGCCTCGTTGCTGCTCGCCTCGGCCACCGAAGCCAAGGTCGTACTGCCCCAGCTGTTCCAGTCGGGGATGGTCATGCAGCGCGGTAAGTCCATACCCGTCTGGGGATGGGCCGACAAGGGCGAGCAGGTGTCCATCCAGTTCAACAAGAAACAGTATTCAACCATTGCCGACGAGCAGGGCCGCTGGCGCATCGACCTGCCGAAGATGAAGGCCGGAGGGCCGTATATAATAGAGGTGAGAGGTGAGGGGCAAGAGGTGAGAGAAATCACCGACGTGCTCATCGGCGACGTGTGGCTCTGTTCAGGACAGTCGAACATCGATGTCCATATCGAGAGGGTCTATCCCCAATATGTGCAGGAGATTGACAGTTACGAGAATCCCCAGATCCGCCTTTTCCGGGTACAGAACGACACTGATACTCACGGCCCCAAGAGCGACATCATGCCGACAGCCATCAACTGGAAGCCGCTGACGAAGCAGAATGCCTGGCCATTCTCTGCCGTGGGCTATTTCCTGGGCAAGCGTATGTACGAAAAGACGAAGGTGCCCCAGGGCATCATCGTCAATAGCTGGGGCGGCACGCCCATCGAGGCCTGGATATCAGCCGACTCGTTGCGGCAAGACTATCCCATGCTGCTCAAGCGCACGGAGATGATGCAGAGCGACAAATATGTGGAAGCGCAAAGGCAGGCCAATGCCTTCGCATCGCAGCAGTGGCAGCAGATACTCGACGGCAGCGACCCAGGGCTACCCCCCTCTTCCTCCCCCCAAAATGGGGGGAGAATTGGGGGGTGGACGGCCGCCAACTACGATGACAGCCAGTGGCAGACCATCGACCAGGACGGCTGGCAGTGGCGTGGCTGCGGCACCGTATGGCTCCGTCAGCACATACAGATAGACCAGGCCCATGCCAGCAAACCTGCCCGGCTGTTGCTCGGCACCCTTTTCGACCAGGATGTCACCTACGTCAACGGGCGCGAGGTGGGACATACCTACTATCAGTACCCTCCGCGTCGCTATGACCTGCCCGAAGGACTGCTCCGCGAGGGCGACAATGTGATAACCATTCGCTTTATCAACAAATACGGTGCTGTGCATTTCATTCCCCAAAAGCCCTACCTGATCGCCTTCGGTGACGACCGTTTCTCGCAGAACCCGATGCCGAAGGACATCATACCTCTCGGCAAGACGTGGAAGATGCACGTCGGTGCCGAGATGCCGGGTTGTCCCAGTGGCGATGTCTCCTTGCAGAACCTGCCTACGACGCTCTACAATGCCGTCGTCCATCCCCTGGCTCCCTATGCCGTCAATGGTGTGGTGTGGTATCAGGGGGAGTCGAACACAGGCAACCCTGCTCCCTATGCCGACTATCTCAGGAAGATGATGGGTTGCTGGCGTGACCTCTGGCACGATCAGCAGATGCCTTTCACCATCGTTCAGCTGGCCAATCACGACGGGCGTCAGCAGACGGGCAATCCGCAACCCCTCACGCCACAGACGGAACCCGTGAGAAGCGGATGGGCACAACTCCGTGAGGCCCAGCGCCTCGTGGCGAAGGCAGACCCATGGGCAGAACTGGCCGTCATCAACGACTTGGGAGAGAGTGTCGACATCCATCCCCTGCGCAAGAAAGAGGTGGCCGAGCGCATCGGCCTCTGCTTTGACCGCCTCGTATATAATAATAAGGTGAAGCTATCGCCGGAGGTCGTGTCGGCTGAGGTGAAGGACGGTAAGATAATCCTTACCCTCGACCAGCCCATCCAGTCTGGTGAGCTCTACGGTTTCGAGATTGCCGGAGACGACGGCAAATATCACAATGCCGCCGCATCATCAGACGGGAGCCGCATCAATGTTCAATGTTCAATGTTCAATGTTCAATGTTCAATGTTCAATGTTCAATCTCTGCGCTACGCCTGGAAGGACGACCCTCAGCAGGCCAATGTCCGATCACTCAGCGGACTCCCCATGTCATCGTTCGAATTAAAAATCAATCAATAAATAAGTATTATGTCAACAACAAACGAAACGAAAGGCTTCTACAAGCTGTCATGGGTGCAGCGTATCGGCTTCGGTGCCGGCGACCTGGCCCAGAACCTCATCTATCAGACCATCTGTATGTACCTGCTGTTCTTCTACACCGATGTCTATGTGCTCGGTGGCGATGCAGCAAAGTCTGCCGGACTGGCAGGCACCATGTTCCTCGTGGTGCGACTCGTCGACGTGCTCTGGGATCCCCTCGTGGGCACCTTCGTCGACAAGCACAACCCTGTTTGGGGTAAATACCGCAGCTACCTCGTCATGGGCGGTATCCCCCTGACCATCCTGGCCATCCTCTGTTTCTGGGACGGTTTTGCTCCCTCGCTCATTTACGCCTATCTGACCTACGTGGGCATGTCGATGCTCTACACGCTGATCAATGTGCCCTACGGTGCCCTGAACTCCTCGCTGACACGCGACACCGACGAGATCACCATCCTCACCTCCGTCCGTATGTTCATGGCCAATGTGGGTGGTCTGGCCGTCTCGGCTGGTGTGCCCATCATCGTGGCCATCTTCGCCTCGTCGCAGACGCTGCCCATCGAGATGGCGCTCTTCATGGGTCTCGGTTCGCTGCCCTCGTTCATCTTCATGCCCCTCGTTCCGGCCATCAAGAAGAAGGTGGGCAAGAAGAATATGTTCTACATCTTCCTCAGCATCGCCATCATCGGTATGGCCCTGCTCTACGTGATCAGCAAGATGGGTACGGTGAAGGAGAACATCACGCTGGTGTACATCGCTCAGTTCATCAAGTCGACGGGTGTCATCGTGGCCACGGGTTACATGTGGGCTCTCATCCCCGAGGTGATCTCCTATGCTGAGTATACCACGGGCCGTCGTATCGCCGGTATCGTGAACGCCCTGACGGGTATCTTCTTCAAGGCCGGTATGGCTCTGGGAGGCGTCGTTCCCGGACTGGTGCTTGCCATGACCAACTATGTGCCTGCCGAGGAGGCCACCACACTGCCGAAGGACAGCAGCGCCTGGTTCTACACCATGCTGCTCTACTCGCTCGTCGGTCTGGCCCTGCTCATCTTCTGCTTCTCGCAGACCAAGGAGCGCGTCGTGATGGATGCTTCCGAAGCAGAGAATGTGAAGGTGAGTGACCTGTGGATGGAGTTCATGCGCAACCGTCCGCTGCGTATCATCGCCCTCTTCTTCATCACTGCCTTCGCCATGATGTCGGTGGGCAATGCTGCCGGTGCCTATTTCATGAACGACCTTGAGCTGCAGACACCGCTGGCTCAGGAGGGCATCCGCTGGCTCGTCTGCATCATTCCTGCTATCCTGCTGATCGTCGCTATGTTCATCATCTCGAAGTACGAACTGACTGACGAGGTGATCGACGACATCAACAAGAAGATTGAGGAGCGCAATAAGTAATAAACAAAAATCTTCAAAAATCAGACACAAATCT
>CAMNHM010000118.1 GCA_946539475.1 uncultured Prevotellaceae bacterium
GCTGCCGACCAGGGACTTGCTGACGGAGACATCAACAGTCCGCGTTGGACAGCTGTCGACGCCAGCGACGGCCAGTGGAAGACCATCAACCTGCCGGGCGAATGGGAGATGTCCGCACTGCCGGGCTTCGACGGAGTGGTCTGGTTCCGCAAGAGTGTTGAGGTGCCTGCCCAGCTGGCAGGAAAAGACTTGACGCTGAAGCTCGGACAGATAGACGACGAAGACATTACTTATTTCAACGGTGAGAAGATTGCTCAAGGAGCCGGCTGGACAACCCCGCGCACCTACACCGTGCCGGGAAGGTTGGTCAAAGAGGGTCGCAACGTCATCACCGTCCGCGTGCTCGACACGGGTGGCGAGGGCGGTTTCCGCGGCACCGACAAGGACATGAGTCTCAGCCAAGGACAGACTGTTTTGCCGCTGGCCGGAGAATGGCGCTTCGCCATTGGCTTGGATGGCAGCCAAGTAGGGCCCGCACCTAAGGCGCCTGATGATTCGTGGTATCCCTCGAACCTGTTCAACGCTATGGTGGCTCCCTTCCTGAGCATGCCCATTCGCGGTTTCCTCTGGTATCAGGGCTGTGCCAACGTGGGACGCGCCGTTCAATACGAGAGCCTCTTCCAGACACTGATTCACGACTGGCAAGCGCGCTTCAACCGCAACGCCGACGTGGCCACCTTCCCGAAGCCTGCGCCATCGCAGAACGAACGTCGCCGCTTCCGGCAGCAGCAAGACTCCAAGGTGTTGCCCTTCTATTTCGTGCAGATTGCCAACTACCTGCAACGCCACGACTTGCAGCCACAGTCGGAGTGGGCTGCCATCCGCGAAGCTCAGCGCAAGGCGCTGCAACTGGACGGAGTGGGCATGGCCGTCAACATCGACATTGGCGAGGCCAATGACATCCACCCGAAGAATAAGCAGGAGGTGGGACATCGCTTGGCGCTGTTGGCGCTGAATCGCACCTATGGCCGCGATGAAGCCTGTGCCGCGCCGGAGTTCTTCGGTATGCGCATCAGCGAGGGCAAGTGCATCCTCACGTTCCGTCCCACTCAGGGCAGCGGGATGCTGGCTGAGAATGCTGATGTCAAAGGTTTCAGCATCGCTGGCCCCGACCATCGCTGGCATGTCGCCAAAGCTCACACCGAGGGGCAAGGGGGCATGCAGCGCGTCGTGGTGGCGTCGCCCGACGTACCCCATCCCGTAGCCGTCCGCTACGCTTGGGCTGATAACCCCGAATGCAATCTCCAGAGCACCAATGGTCTTCCCGTAGGTCCCTTCCGCACCGACGATTGGCCAGACTTCAAATAAACGAGGCATACCTTCAAGATATAATACTCTTCCAATATGAAAATCAGAACTCTCTTCTATTGGTTGTGCTGCTGTGCAGCAACCTTACTCCCCGCCTCTGCCGTGGCTGATGAACTCATACGCGTGCAGACCCGCAGCCTCGACCTCATCCTGAAGGTTAAGGATGACGGCCGCGTCACACAATCCTATTTCGGCAAGCGCCTGCGCCACGAGAGCGATCTCGGCTGGCTGGAGGATGGTCGCGAGGCCTACCTCACGCGTACGGCCGACGTCTACTTCGAGCCCGCCCTCGACATCATGCACGCCGACGGCAATCCCTCCACACGCCTGCTCCACACCGCACACTCCACCACACAACTGGCACCTGGAGTGCAGGAGACCGTCGTCACGCTTGAGGACGACAAGGAGCCTACGACCGTGCGCCTGCATTACGTGGCGTATACTGAGGAGGATGTCGTCAAGGTCTACACCGAGATTCAGAACCGCCAGAAGAAGCCTGTGCAACTGCGCAAGTTCGCCTCCTCTGTGCTCCACTTCGACCGCGCGGCCTACTATCTCACCCAGTTCAACGGCAACTGGGCCGACGAGGCTAAGATGACCACCACGCCCCTCGTCTTTGGAAAGAAGACGATGGACAGCAACCTGGGCACACGCGCCGACATGTACTCCCAGCCGCAGTTCATCCTTTCGCTCGGACAGCCGGCCACGGAGACATCGGGCGAAGTCCTTTTGGGCCAACTCGGATGGACGGGCAACTTCCGCTTCGTCTTCGAGGTGGACGAAAAGGGAGGACTGCGCGTAATCTCAGGCATCAACTCCGACTTCTCCGAGCGCACCCTGGCTACGGGCGAGACCTTCCGCACGGCTGACTTCTACTTCACCCTCAGCCAGGGCGGACTGGAACAGGCATCGCACAACCTCCACAACTGGGCACGCCGCCATCAACTGAAGGACGGCAAGGCCGACCGCCTGACGCTGCTCAACAACTGGGAAGCCACCTACTTCGACTTCAACGAGGATAAACTCGTCACGCTCATGGACGATGCCGTGCGGCTGGGCGTGGACATGTTCTTGCTCGACGATGGCTGGTTCGCCAACAAATACCCGCGCAGCTCAGACAATGCCGGACTGGGCGACTGGGACGAGACGCGCACGAAGTTGCCTAACGGCGTAGGTCGTCTCTGCGATGCTGCCCGCGAGAAAGGCATCCGCTTCGGCATCTGGATCGAACCCGAGATGGTGAATCCCAAGAGCGAGCTCTACGAGAAGCATCCCGACTGGGTGCTGCAGACGCCGGGCCGCGAGCCAGCCCTCTTCCGCAACCAGCTCACCCTCGACCTCACCAACCCGCGGGTGCAGGATTTCGTCTTCAGCATCGTGGACGGGCTGATGACCAAGTACCCGGAAATCGCCTTCTTCAAGTGGGACTGCAACTCGCCCATCATGAACCCCTATTCGCCCTACCTGAAGGGCAAGCAGTCGCACCTCTACGTCGACTACGTCCGCGGCCTGTACAGCGTTCTGGAGCGCATCAAGCAGAAGTACCCGCGTCTGCCCATGATGATGTGCTCGGGCGGCAGCGGACGCATCGACTACAAGGGACTGGAGTACTTCACTGAGTTCTGGGCCAGCGACAACACCGACCCCATTGAACGGCTGTTCATCCAATATGGCTACAGCTTCTTCTATCCCTCCAAGGCCGTTTGCGCCCACGTCACGACATGGAACAGCAGCGCCAGCATCAAGTTCCGCACCGACGTCGCTTCGATGGGCAAGCTCGGCTTCGACATCAAGCTCACCGACATGAGCGAGCAGGACATTCAGTACGCGCAGCAAGCCGTTAAGAACTACAACCGCTTGAAGCCCGTCATCATGGAGGGCGACCTCTTCCGCCTCGTCTCGCCCTACGAGGGTCAGCATGCAGCCAGCCTCTACGCCACGGCCGACCGTGCCCACGCCGTCCTCTTCACCTTCGATGTCTATCCCCGCTTCGGCGAGCAGCGCCACAACGTCATCCTGCGCGGCCTCGACCCCGACCGTCGCTACCGCGTCCAGGAAATCAACCTCATGCCCGGACAGGACACCTGGGTACACGACCGTACCTACAGCGGCGACTACCTGATGAACATAGGCCTGGACCTCTTCACGGGCAGCAAACTCAACAGCCGCGTCGTCGAACTAGTAGCTGAATAATCGAACCGGCAAACGACCCAAGGTGAATCCAAATGAACAAGTTCATATCTTTCTTATTCCTGATTGTCAGCACCCTGACCATTTCTGCGAGGGAGAAAGTTCCCTCCCTGTCTGTGAGGGACGGTGCTCCATACTCCGTTCGCTTCGACAAGCGTTCCCACGCCTTCACCATCCTGAAGGGCAAGCAGACACTGCTCGCTTCCTCTGTGCCCGAAGCCCGCTTCGGCACAGAGCTGGTGGCCGCCACCGACCTTCCGACTGTCACGCGGCGAACGATGGGTGTGAAGCATCCCAGTTTTGGACGGGGGAAGATTCAGACCTACGCTTTCACAGACGGGCAGCGAGTGATGACTTTGATTTTCAGTATCTTCACAGACGCCGTGGTGGCGCAGCTCACCATCTCCTCCGCAGATGGTTCCACCGTTGAAAGCAACTATCTGGCCCCCATCAAGGAATCTCTCGCACACGTTGATAAAATAGGTTCGCGCGCGCACGTGACAGAGAACCGCTTCCTCAAGGTGCCGTTTGACAACGATGACTTTGTCCGCTACCACCTGCTACCACTCGACACCATGGCCATCAGCTACGAAGTGGGAGCCCTGCTCGATCCTGCCAGCCGCGCCGGCCTGGTCGTCGGCTCCATCGACCACGACCATTGGAAGAGCGCAGTGACCATCGACCATGGCCTGCTCGCCGCTTTCTCGGGCGTCGCCACGAAAGAGACCCGCGATGTGCTGCCCCACGGATGCCTCGTCGGCAAGCAGGTCGGCAGCGCACGCTTCCTCATCGCGGCCCGCACAGACTGGCGCGATGCCATGGAGCAGTTTGCCCGCACCTGCAACAGCGTGCAACCGGGGCGCAAAAGCTGGCAGCACGGCACGCCCTTCGGCTGGCAGAGCTGGGGTGTGCTGGCCACCAAGAACAGTTTCGAGACCGACTGCGATGTCAGCGACTACATGGCACAGACGCTGCGCCCAGCAGGCTTCTGCTCGGCCGATGGCACACAGGTCTTGAGCATCGATGCCTGGGACAACCTCAACAGCCAGCAGAAACGCGACCTCTGCGCCCATGCCAAGAGCAATGGCCAGGTGCCTGGCACCTACGTCACGCCTTTCTGCCTGTGGTGGAACGACGGAGATCTGGACCGGCCGCTCTTCGAGGGATGCTCGTACACGGGTCGCGATGCCTGCGCCAAAGTGAACGGGCAGCCCTTCAAATATGACGGTGCTTTCTGCCTCGACCCCACACATCCCGCCACCCTCGAGCGCTTTGCCCGCGAGGCAGCAGCGCTGAAAGCGGCTGGATTCCAGTACTTCAAGATTGACTTCACCAGCAACGGCATGGTTCAGGCCGACAGCTACTACGACGCCAACGTTCGCACCGCCGTCGAGGCCTACAACTATGGCTTCAGCCGCTTCATCCAGGAACTGGACCGCGGCGAAAAGGTCTTCACGGCGCTCTCCATTGCTCCCATCTTCCCCTATCACTACGGCAACTCGCGCCGCATCGCCTGTGACACGTGGGGGAAGATCGACCAGAGCGAATATGCCATGAACGCCATCAGCTATGGTTGGTGGACCAATGAGTTCTACCAGTTCAACGACCCAGACCATCTGGTCCTGGTTGGCAAGGAAGCTGCTCACGGTGACGTGGAAAGCGAAGGCGAGAACCGCGCCCGCTACACCACCGGCATCTGCTCGGCCATGGTGCTGCTGCCCGACGTGTGGAGCGAGCGTGACCGCAGTGGCCACGGCGATGCGCGCCTCTCTTTTGAGCGAGCCAAGCAGATTGTCATGAACCCTGACATCAACGCCATCGCCCGCGGCGGGCAATCCTTCCGTCCCCTCTACGGCGGCCGTCAGTGGCGCGACCAAACCGGTGCCGCCGAGAACCTCGTCACCCTCCGCACAGACAGCGCCATCTACCTCGCTGCCATCAACTATGCCGACGAGCCCCTTCACCTCACCATCCCCCTCGCCGATCTCTCGGCCCGGACGCTCTCTGAAGCCAAGGAACTTTGGACAGGCGAGCAATTCTCCCTCCCCCAGCCTCAATTCCTCATCTCAGTCCCTGCCAAGGACGCCCGCCTCTATCGTTTCACTTTGAAATAGGTTCATTCCAATGAAAAAAGCTATATCACTCCTTATCGTGACTATTGCCGCGTTACTGCACCCTCTTTTCCTGAGCGCCGACGACATCACAGTCCAGAGCGGCAACCTCACCGTCGTCTGGAGCGAGGCCAATCGTGCCTTCTCGGTGCGCGGCACGCTGCCCGACGGCTCGTCCAAGAGCATTGTCACTCGCAGTAAGCCTAAAGCCACTTATGTTAACGCCTCCGGCACCGATCGCGGATATTTCACTACCGACCGCTACGCCACGGTCAATTACGATACTGAGCCCGTTGCCGACGAGTTCGGCGACGGCACCGCCCACCGCTTCACCTTCACAGACCCCACCGCGGCGGCTGAGGATGGCGTCGTGGTGCAAGAGACCTTTTACACCTACGACAACCAGCCCTTCGTGCTCGTGCAGCTCGCCCTCATCAGCACCAGTGGCAGCCCCCTGCGCTCCAACCACCTCGAACCCATCTGCTGCGAGTCGGCGACCTGGCGCTTCCTCAGCACGACTGCTGCCGACAACCGTATGCTGAAGGTTCCTTTCGACAACGACGGCTTCGGGCGCTATCACACCTATCGCCTCAGCCGCTCCATGACGTCCTACGAGGTCAGCTGTCTCTTCGACGGCACCGCCCGCTATGGTGCCGTCTACGGGAGCGTCGACCACGACCATTGGAAGAGCGGCATCTGCGTCGACGCCACCAATGGCACCAGTGTCAGCAAGCTTCAGCTCATCAGCGGCATGGCCGATGGCGAGACGCGCGACCACCTCAGCGGCTATGACCGTCAAAGTCACGGCTCGCTCATAGGCGACACCATCAAGAGTGCCCGTTTCCTTATAGGTTTGTACGCCGATTGGCGCGACGGCATGGAAAGCTTCGCCGACGCCTGCGCCACCGTGCGCCCGGCACGCAGCGACTGGCAGCACGGCACCCCCTTCGGCTGGCAGAGCTGGGGCGTGCTCGCCGAGAAGAACTCCTACAAAGCTGACCTCGAGATCAGCGACTACTACGCTCAAGTGCTGCAGCCCGCTGGCTTCTGCAGCAGCGACGGTTCCATCGTCTTCAGCCTCGATGCCAGCGACAATGTCAGCACAACACAACGCAAACAACTCGTCGAGAACGGCAAGACCACCAACCAGCTCATCGGCAGCTACAGCACGCCCTTCGCCCTATGGTGGGACGAAGCCAGCATCAACAACATCAGCGCCACGTGGATGGTCGACGGGCAGCAGGTGACGCGACCCTACGCCGAGACGCTCATCAAGATCAACGGCAAACCTGTCAAATACGACGGCGCCTACTGTCGTGACCCGTCGCACCCCGTGACGAAGCAGGACATCGTCAACTACGTCCGTTCGCGTGCGGCCGAGGGCGTCAAGTGGATCAAGGCCGACTTCCTCAACTGCGGCATCATCCAGTCCGACAGCTACTACAAGCAGGGCATCACCACTGCCGTCGAGGCCTATAACGACGGCATGCGCTACCTGCAGCAGCAATGTGAGCGCTACGGCATCTTCCTCGACCTCAGCATCGCACCCCTCTTCCCCCACGGGCATGCCAACGGACGACGCATCGCCTGCGACACCTGGGGGCGCATCGACCAGACCGAGTACGCCATGAATGCCATCTCCGGCGGTTGGTGGACCGACCGCCTCTATCAGTTTAACGACCCCGACCACCTCGTCCTCATAGGACGTGGCGACCAGCTCGGCGCCAGCCTCGGCGAGAACCGAGCGCGCGTCACCAGCGGCGCCGTCACTGGCATGATGCTCGTGGCCGACAACTTCAGCCCCAGCGATCAGAGCGGACGCGGCAACAATGCCTTGAGCCGACAGCGCGCACAGGCCGTGCTGACTAACGCCGACGTCAATGCCGTAGCGCGACTCGGCCGCAGCTTCCGCCCGCTCTATGGCCATAAGGAATACGACCTCAACGACTCCCATGCCCAAAGTCTCTTCGTCCACGAGGCCGACTCGTTCGTCTACCTCGCCGCCTTCAACTACACTGGCTCCGCCACCTCCTACACCGTTCCCTTGGCCGACCTCGGCATCAGCGAGGGTGAGGAACTCTCGGAGACGAAGGAGCTGTGGACGGGCGAAGCCGTCGGCGTCAGCAACCATCAGCTCGCCATAGCCGTCCCCGCCAAGGACGTGCGCCTCATCCGTCTGCGCCTCGCTCACCCTCACGTCGATGCTGTTAGCGCACCCACGCAGCAGGCTGCCGTCTTCAGCACACAGGACTTCGACCTCCTTGGGCGCCAACTACCCTCCGACACCCACCACCGAGGCCTCGTCCTGCGCCGCACCCTCTATGCCGACGGCAACGTCCGCACCCAGAAGATCCTCCTGCGCTGATGTCATAAAGGTTTGGCCGTGATAAGGCTGAGCCCACATCACGACGCTGCGTTCCAGCTCAGTTCGCTTCTTGAACTATCATAGGGAGGGGGCCTGATGTTGACAGCTCATCCTCCTATACGATTCTCCGCAAAAAGGTTTTAGCGGACAGCAATAATTTGTGGAAATCGCACGTTTTTTAAGTTCTGGCTCAAAATATTTGCAGAATTCGTCGAGAAAACAAAAAAATTCAATTATATTTGCAGAAGATATTCCTCCGAATTAGTTTCTAATTTCCGATATGAAACCGAAATGTCTTTTGTTGTTTGTGGCTATGATGATAGCCATCAGCTGCGGCGCCGAGACCCGCCGCCTCTGGTACACACAACCCGCCAGCCACTGGCT
>CAMNHM010000119.1 GCA_946539475.1 uncultured Prevotellaceae bacterium
TGAAGAGTGAAGAGTGAAGAGTGAAGAATTCTCGTACCTCGTACCTCGCACCTCGTACCTCGAAAAGATTCGTACCTCGAAATAAAAACTACGTGAAACGAATATTGACTATAGTATTTTGGCTCTGTGGGTGGCTGATGATGAGCGCCCAGGGAGTGACGACGGGCGGGGAGAGCGGCCGGCGCAGCTATGACATACTGCTGCACGAAGCACTGCTGCAACGGCAGAAGGGGCATCACGATGCCTCGTTCGACCTGCTCTGCCGCTGCCGTGAGCTGCGCCCTGATGCCTCGGAGGTGCACTATTTCCTGGGGCAGTACTATGAGGCACTGGAGATGAAGGAACAGGCGCTGGCCTCCTTCCAGCAGGCCTCGCGCCTGGAGCCGAAGAACATCACCTACCTCGAGCGCCTCGCCTCGGCGTATGTCGACAGTGAGCAGTACACGAAGGCCATCGACGTCGTCGAGCAGATGTATGCCGCCAACAAAGGACGCCAGGAGCTGCTGGAGTCGCTCTATGCCCTCTACTGGCAGCAGAAGGACTATGAGAAGGCCATCGACGTCCTCGACCGCATGGAGGCAGCCGACGGTCCCACGGAGCGCACGACGCTGATGAAGAGCCGCCTCTACCTCGAGATGGACGATGCCGACAAGGCCATCCACGAGATGAAGATGCTCAGCGAGCACTATCCCAACGATCCCACCTATCGCACCCTCTATGCCAACACGCTGCTCGTGACCGATCATGCTGACGAGGCTTACGACGTGCTGATGAGCGTGATGGCCGACGACAGCAGCAACCTACGTGCCCAGCAGGTGCTGCGAAACTACTACGTCCGTCAGGGCGACGAGGCAGCGGCCGACTCCGTCAACCATGCCATCCTCCTCAACCCGAAGGCGCTGACGGAAGACCGTGTGGAGCAGATGCGACGTATCATCCTAGAGTCGGAGCAGACAGACGGTGACAGCACCGTCGTCCTCGGTCTCTTCCAGGAGCTGCTCAGCCTGCCCGACCCCGATGCGGACATCGCTGAGATGAAAGCCGTATACATGCAGCTGAAGGAGATGCCGCGCGACAGTGTCGCCAGTGCCTTCGAGTATGTCCTACAGCTCGCCCCCGACAAGGCATCGTCGCGCCTGCGGCTGGTGCAGATGGCATGGGAGGACGAGGACGACGACCGCATCATCAGCCTCTGTAAGGCTGCCCGCCAGTATAACCCCGAGGAGATGGCGTTCTACTACTATCAGGGCATGGCCTACTATCGGCAGGAGAATGCCGACGACGCCCTTGAGGCTTTCCGCAACGGCATCAGCGTGATCAACGACCAGAGCAATCCCGAGATTGTCAGCGATTTCTATGCCGTCATGGGCGACCTCCTGCACATGAAGGGCCTCGAGGCGGAGGCCTATGCTGCCTACGACTCCTGCCTGGTGTGGAAAGACGATAACATAGGGTGCCTGAACAACTACGCCTACTACCTCAGCCTCACCGGCAAGCGCCTCGACGAGGCAGAGCAGATGAGCTACCGCACGGTGAAGGCGGAGCCTGAGAATGCCACCTATCTCGACACCTACGCATGGATACTCTTCGAGCAGCGACGCTATGCCGAGGCAAAGGTGTACATCGACCAGGCGCTGCAGCACGACTCGCTGCCCGGTGCCGTCGTCCTGGAGCATGCCGGCGACATCTACGCCCTCTGCGGCGACCTCACGGGAGCCCTCGCCCACTGGGAGAAAGCCCTCGTCGATGCTCCTGACAACAAGCTGCTGCGAAAGAAGATCAAACGAAAGAAATACCTCCGTAAATAGTAACGAATGAACAAGACAGCCATATCCACAAGAATGAACATCAGAAGCTACGTCACGATAGGCCTCCTGGCGCTGACCGTCGCCCTCGCCTCCTGTCGGTCGGGCAAGAGCGTGGTGAGCGACAAGCCCACCGTCGCCCATACCTCGGAGCAGACAGAGATCCTCTCGCGCGTCGTCGCCCACACCCAGCAAGGGACCCAGTACTTCGGGTCGAAGCTGAAATTCTCCGTCGACATGGGCAGTCAGCAGGTCTCCGTGTCGGGAACGCTACGCATGAAGCGCGACGACGTCATCCGTCTGCAGCTGATGGCACTAGGACTGATGGAGGCAGCACGCCTGGAGTTCACCCGCGACTCCGTGCTCCTCATGGACCGTATCAACCGCCAGTATCTGAAGGCACCCTATTCCGATGTCGACTTCCTCCGCGACAGCGGCATCAACTTCAACATGCTACAGGCCCTCTTCTGGAACGAGCTCTTCCAGCCCGGGAAGACGACGGTAGACCTGCAGCAATTCAGCATCGATGCGCAGACGGCCAGTGAGGCTACCGTCAGCTATAACGAGGCGGACGCCACGGGGGTGAAGGGGCGCATGCTCTACCAGTGGCTGGTGAACGTCGCCACGGGCTGCATCCAAAAGACCACCGTCGGCTATCGCGACAGCCGCCACGGCAATACCGACCTCGACTGGGAGTACGGCGACTTCAAGGAGGTGCGCTCGAAGCTCTTCCCCTCAGACATGCAGGTGAAGCTCTCCACGCCGAAGAAGCAGATACGGCTGGGCATGAAGCTCAGCAGCTTCAACAACGACAGCGACTGGGAGACGCGCACCCGCGTCAGCAGCCGCTATAAGAAGGTCGATGTCGACGAGATCCTACGGAGGGTCATGGCGTTGTAAGTGAAGAGTGGAAAGTTAAAAGTGAAGAGTGAAGAGTGAAGAGTGGATTTTGAAAGTTATGCGGAAGATCCTTTTATTGGTAATCCTACTGGTGACTACCAGCTTGGTGGCTCCGGCACAGCGCACGCAGCGACGCACACAGCGTACGCAGCAGCGGCAGCCGACGCAGCGAGAGCAGCTGCAGCAGCGGCAGCGCCAGCTGCAACAGCAGCAGCAGGCGAACAGACGTCGTCAGCAGGAGCTGGAGCAGCAGGTGAAGGTGCGCATGAAGGATGTGGAGGCCCTGGGCAGTGAGATTGCCGACAAGCAGCTGACGATCGACTCCCTCCACCTGGCTATCGACAGCCTGCATAGCGACATCGCCGTCCTCGACTCGCAGCTCGTAGTCCTCCGCAAGGAGCTGGAAGAGCGTCGGCAGCACTATATCAAGTCGATGCGTTATATGTATCGCAACCGTAACCTCCAGAACAAGATGATCTTCGTGCTCAGTGCCAAGGGCTTCAACCAGATGTACCGGCGCATGCGCTTCATGAACGAGTATACGACCTACCAGCGTGCGCAAGGAGAGGCCGTGAAGCAGAAGGGTGAGCAGGTGGAGCAGAAACGTGAGGAGCTGAACGAGGCGAACCGCAAGATGAGGGCCCTGCTGGCCCGCGGCGAAGAGGAGCAGCGGCGCCTCGAGGAGAAGAAGGCCGACCAGCAGAAGATGGTGGCCAGCCTGCAGCGGGAGGAGCAGACCGTCAGGCGGCTGATCACCCAGCAGCAGAAGGAAGAGGCAGAGCTTAGCCGGCAGATCGACAAGCTCATCGCTGAGGAGCTGGAGCGCGCCCGTAAGGCTGAGGAGGAGCGGCAGCGAAAGCTGGCCGAGCAGCGGCGGCGCGAGCAGGAGCTGCAACGGCAGCAGGCTGCTGCCGCCGCCAACAACAACAGCCGCAGCTCGCGCAGCAGTCGTAACAGCCGTTCTACGAATACCACGACCTCGTCGAGGACGACCAGCACGTCGAGGACCACTACCACGACGACCACCACACCCACCTACCGCGATGCCGATCCCGACCGCCAGCTGTCGGGCAGCTTCGCCAACAACAAGGGACGCCTGCCGGTGCCTATCACGGGCAGCTACCGCGTCGTCAGGGGCTTTGGGGCATACACCATCGCCGGCGTCACCCTACAGAGCAGCGGCATACACCTGGAGGGACAGCCAGGCGCCCAGGCGCGGTGTGTCTTCGACGGTGAGGTGAGCCGTATCTTCAATGCCGGCAACGGCATCGTCGTGATGGTACGCCACGGCCGCTATATCTCCGTCTACAGCAACCTGTCGTCCGTCAGCGTCAGCATGGGGCAGAAGGTGAAGACCAACCAGACGCTGGGCAGCGTGGGAGCCAACCACACCCTGCTCTTCCGGCTCCAGAACTGGGACAAGGTGCTCAACCCCAAGCAATGGCTAAAGCGGCTGTGAACAACTCGCGATCACGAAATACCCATAAACAACAAACAACTAAAACCAAACGACAATGAAGAAACACTACTTCAAGCTCGCGGCGCTCGCCGTGATGATGGCTGCTGCCCCAGAGGCACAGGCCATCGAGTTTCCCTGCGCACAGACGCCTGTCGACGGACAGTCGTACGTGCTTGCCAGTCGCTCCAACCCCACCAACTACTGGATGCGCACATCCTGGGACGGAGCCTACTATCTGATGCCCTACAACGATGCCAAGGACAAGCCCGGAGTGTTCACCGCCCACCAGCAGGCCGACGGCACGTGGACCTTCACCGTAGAGAACGGTGAGGAGGGAACGACCATCGGTGGGACAACCTACTACGGCACTACCTACGTGGGCATCCCCTATGGCACCGACAACATCAACGCCACGCTCAGTGAGCCCGCCTACTGGACCATCGAGAGCAGCGACCAGCCAGGATTCTACCTCCTCAAGGCCGGCGCCGGACAGGAGAACGACCTCACCATCGGAGGATACCTGCACCTGAACAACGGCAACCAGTATGCCGTCATCACAGAGCCTACCAACAACTGGTTCCCGGACTTCTACGGAGGCATACAGCACGACGAGAACGGAGTGCCCATCTACGACGAGAACGGCTTCGTCATACCCCTGAACCCCATCTCACGCTACTGGGCCTTCATACAGCCCGGCGACGTGGCTGCCTACTCGCTGAAGATCGAGCTCTACGCACTGCTGCAGGACATCGAGGACAACTACCTGCCGCTCTCCGACTATGCAGAGGGCTTCCAGGGTACCCTCGACGCCACGCTGCCACTCTATAACAAGGCAGACATCACCGCCGACGACGTCGCTGCCGCCAAGGCCATCATCACGGCAAAGATGAACCTCTACAAGGAGATCGTCGCCGCCATCGACCTGCTGGCCAACGGCACGTCGAGCGTCGCCCTCGCCAATGCCATCCACAACGCTACCACCACCTTCAACAGCAGTGCTGACATCGCCACACTGGAGGCAGCCCTCGCCACGTTGAAGGCCGCTGAGCGCGACTATGTCATGGGCTCCGACGACATCACAGCCCTCATCACTAACAACAGCTTCGAAGACCTGCAGTCGCAGGGTGGCAACATGACCTCCGGCGTCGCCGGCGCTCCCTATGGCTGGAACGTCTACGTACGCGGAAAGCAGGTCACGACAGCCGCTGAGGTGCAGGCAGCAGGCATCACCGCCTGGCACGGCATCAACAACGACGCCGAGGGAGCCCTCGACGGCAACTATGCCTTCGGACTATGGACCAGCGGAGTGCCCGAATACGAGATCTCGCAGAAGATAGAGGGACTGGAGAACGGTACCTATATCGTGAACGCCGCACTGATGGTCGGTGCCAACGGCAATGGCTCACGCCGCACCACGCAGCGCATCTTCGGCAATCTGAATGCCACCTACTTCGCTTCTGAGTATGAGTACGACCTGAGCCGTCTCGACAAGAGCGAGGTCTACGACTTCCAGGCCCTTGAGGAGCCCGCTACCGACCGTCTGCTGCAGGAGATGGAGGTGCGTGCCTTCGTCTACGACGGCACCCTCACCCTCGGACTGCGTACCAACGGCGACTTCGCTGCTGCCAACCGTACGGAAGGCAATGGTGCCGGAGGCGATGGATGGTTCAAGGTCGACAACTTCCGACTGACGAAGGTGGGCTACGTGCAAGAGGATGCCCTGGCCGTCTATGGTCACTTCTACGACATGCTCAAGGAGCTCCGCGGTGAGAAGATGCAGCGCAGCGTGAAGACGCAGCTGAACGACCTCGTGGCGACGCAGCTCGGCGAGAGCGCCACACAGCAGGAGATCATCGCCGCCATCCTGGCCCTGAAGAACTACTATCCCACCGTGCAGGCATCGATTGCCGTCTATGCCCGTCTGCAGGAGGCCATCAACAAGGGTTATGTGGCTTCTATCGAGTACCCGCTGAGCAGCTATGCCGACGACTTCGGCGACCTGATCATGGAGGCTGAGGAGATGTATGACGATGGCGATGCCAGCGAGGAGGAGGTCAACGCCATGATCGACGCCATCGAGAGCGGCATCGAGCGCCTCAAGGCTACTGCCGTCAGCGAGGGCGACATCACCTTCGTGCTGAAGAACCCCAGCTTCGAGGACCTGCGCACACAGAACAAGTCGGACAGCAACGGCTCCATGGTGCCTCCCTACGGATGGACGCTGAAGATCAACGGTGAGGTGACGACCACCGCTCCCGGCTTCGGATGGTGCGCCATCAACAGTGGCGACGCCATTGACGTCACCGACGAGGATGGCAGCTACTACGACCGTCAGCCCACCGACGGCGACCATCTCTGGGGCATCTGGAACGGTACCATACCCGAGATAGAGCTCAGCCAGACGCTGCAAGGACTGCCTTCGGGAGCCTATACCCTGACGGCTGACGTCATGGTGCAGAACCAGTGGGCCGGCGACTGCAACACCACGCAGCGCATCTTTGCCAACGACTGTGTGCAGATGTGGGGCTACGACGGCTTCTACGAGATGAACATGCCCGCCGATGCTACCAGTGCCAAGATCCTCACCTATGCCGGCTATTCCTGCTACCGTGTCGACGGACTCACGGACGCCCAGCAGCCCACGTCGCTGCTGCGCCCGATGACGGTACACTTCGACGTCTATGATGATGGCATCGCCGTCATCGGCTTCCGTACCAACGGCATCAACCCCGACGGCACCGAGAGCACCAACGGCCACGGATGGTTCAAGATCGACAACTTCCGCCTGAGCTACGACAGCAGCGAGATGCTCGGTGTGGGCGACGTCCGTCAGCACGACGCTGCCACCGCCGTCTTCTACACGCTCGACGGCCGACGCCTCGACGCTCCGCAGCGTGGCATCAATATCGTGAAGACAGCTGGTGTGACGAAGAAGGTGCTGGTGAAGTAACGCCCGCCTGACATACCCCAAAAAGCAAAGAGAGTTCCAGAACTGCTATGTTTCGGAACTCTCTTTTATTTCGCGGAGGGGATCCATGACGAAAGGTCGCTGGTGCATCAGGGGGTGCGGGATCTTCAGGTCTGGCTCGTCGACGGTGATGTCGTCGTAGAGCAGGATGTCGATGTCGATGGGGCGGTCGTGGTAGGCACCGTCGACCGATTTCTGCCGTCGTCCCAGCATGCGCTCGATGCGCTGTGTGGAGCGCAGCAGCTGTCGGGGGGTGAGGATGGTGAGGCAGCAGACGGCAGCATTGGTGAACAGGTTGTCGGAGTGGAAACCCCAGGGCTCGGTAACGTAGAGAGCTGACTGGCGCACGATGGGGCCAATCAGCTCATTGATTTTCTGACACGCGCGCGCGATGGTCGCTTCGCGGTCGCCGAGGTTCGATCCCAGGCTGAGATAGACGGTGTGCATCAGTCGTTGAGGATCAGCATGGCGTCGCCGTAGCATCCGAACATGTAGTTGTTCTTCAGCGCGAGCTGGTAGGCTTCGTAGACGAGGTCGTAGCCACCGAAGGCGGCAGTGAGCATCATCATCGTCGACTCGGGGTGGTAGAAATTGGCGACGAGGGCGTCGGCGAGTCCGAAGTCGTAGGGTGGGAAGATGAACTTGTTGGTCCATCCGTCGAACTCCTTGAGCATGCCGTCGGTGCCTACCGACGACTCTGTGGCGCGGGCAGTGCTGACGCCGACGACGCACACCTTGTTGCCGGCCTGCTTGGTCTGGTTGACGATGCGGCAGGCCTCAGCGTCGATGATGACCTGCTCGGAGTTCATCTTGTGCTTGGTGAGGTCCTCGACCTCGATGGGGTCGAAGGCGCCGAGCGAGCAGTGCAGGGTGACGAAGGCGCTGTTGAGGCCGCGTATCTCCATGATCTTCATCAGCTCGCGGCTGAAGTGCAGGCCGCTGGCAGGTGCCGTCACGGCTCCCTCCTTACGGGCGTAGATGGTCTGGAAGTTCACCATGTCGTCGGCATCGGCAGGACGGCGGTCGATGATATAGCGGGGCAGCGGGGCCTCGCCGAGGGCGAAGAGCTCGCTCTTGAAGACGTCGTGCGGGCAGTCGTAGAGGAAGCGCAGGGTGCGTCCGCGGCTGGTGGTGTTGTCGATGACCTCGGCCACCATCGGTCCGTCGCCGTCGAAGAAGAGCTTGTTGCCGATGCGGATCTTGCGGGCCGGCTCCA
>CAMNHM010000120.1 GCA_946539475.1 uncultured Prevotellaceae bacterium
AAAAGGCCCACCTGTTGGTAGGTGCCGACGACGAGGTGGGCGAGCGTGGCAATATCGTCACGGGTGCTGCAGGCTCCAGTCATGCCATACCTCGGTTGGGCATCCCCGCCGTGGTGCTGACAGACGGTCCTGCGGGTGTGCGCATCTCCTCGCACCGCAATGGCACAGACCAGACATACTATGGAACGGGCTTCCCCGTCGGCATCGCCCTTGCATCAACATGGAACACAGAATTGGTTGAGGAAGTCGGTCGAAGCATCGGCAACGAGGTCCTGGAGTACGGCTGCGATGTGCTGTTGGCACCTGGTATGAACATCCATCGCACGCCGCTGTGCGGTCGCAACTTCGAGTACTACAGCGAAGACCCCGTGCTTGCAGGCTGCATCGCTGCCGCCTACGTACGCGGCATCCAGAGCCAGGGCGTTGGCACGAGCATCAAGCATTTCGCCGCCAACGCGCAGGAGACGAACCGCATCAACGTCGACGAGGTGATGAGCCAGCGTGCCTTGCGCGAAATCTACTTGAAACCTTTCGAACTGGCGGTGAAGCAGAGCAACCCCTGGACGGTGATGTCGTCATACAATAAGATAAATGGTACGTGGACACAGTCATCGCGCGACCTGCTCGTCACCATCCTTCGCGACGAATGGAAATTTCCCGGCATTGTGATGACCGACTGGACCAACGAGCGCCGCACGTCGTGGGACCGCGTCTGGGCCGGTAACGATCTGCTGATGCCCGGCCACAGCTGGCAGGACACTGATATCATTGAAGCCGTGAAGGACGGTCGTCTGAAGTTGGCTGATGTCGATGCTCGCGTGAAGAGTTTCCTGCAATTCGTCGTCCGTACTCCACGTTTTCGTGGTTATAAGTATAGCGACAAGCCCGACCTCCAGGCTCATGCCAAGGTGACCCGTCAGAGTTCCACCGAGGGCATGGTGCTGTTGAAGAATAGCCTCGCCCCCGCCCCCTCTCCAAAAGGCGAGGGAAGTAAACACGCACTGCCTCTGGGCGGCGATGTCCAAAGAGTTGCTCTTTTCGGTATCACCAGTTACGACTTCATCGCAGGGGGTACGGGTTCGGGCAATGTGAACAAGCCCTACGTCATCGACCTGAAGACGGGGCTGGAAAATGCTGGCTACCAGCTGAGCGACGAGGTCACTCGCCTCTATGATGCCTACAAAGCCCAGGTGGATGCTGAGCGCCGTGCCCGAGGCGCACGTGGTGGTCGCTACGCAGAGCTGACTGTCGGCCGTGATGTGCTGAATCGTCAGGCCGAGCAGAACGACGTGGCCATCTTTACGATCGGCCGACAGGCGGGCGAGGGTGGCGACCGCCGCATCGATGGCGACTTCAACCTTACCAACGACGAGCGCGACATGCTGCAGAACCTCTGCTATGCCTTCCATGCCAAGGGCAAGCCCGTCATCGTCATCCTGAATATGGGCAATGCCATCGAGACAGCATCGTGGAAGGCCATGCCCGATGCCATCCTGCTGGCGTGGCAGCCCGGTCAGGAAGGTGGCAACTCGGTGGCCGACGTGCTCAGCGGAAAGGCTTCGCCCAGTGGCAAGCTGACCATGACCTTCCCCAACACCATCAGCGACCATCCTGCTTACCTGAACTTCCCGACAGGCCCTGCCACCTACACTGATCGTCGCCGCAATCACGACTACACCATCCACGAAGAGGGCATCTACGTGGGATACCGCTTCTTCACCACTTTCGGCCGTGCGGTCAGCTATCCTTTCGGCTACGGACTGAGCTATACCTCTTTTCAATACAGTAACGCCAAAGTGTCGTCGGTAAAAGACGGATTCATAGCCAGCATTACCGTGAAGAATACTGGCAACCATGTCGGCAAGGAGGTGGCGCAGCTCTATGTGAAGGCTCCGCAGGGCAACCTGCCCGACAAACCAGTCCGCGAGTTGAAGGCATTTGCCAAGACGCGTGAGCTGAAGCCTGGCGAGAGCCAGACGCTGACGTTCAAGGTCAGCAGCTACGGCCTGGCTTCATTCAACGAACAGCTGAGCCAGTGGGAGACTGCCGCTGGGCAGTACGAACTCCAGTTTGCCGCATCCTCAGAGGACATCCGTGCCCGCGTCACTTACAAACATGGCAAGGCACAGGCGTGGCCTGTACATAACGTGATGGCTCCCAATGATCGATACCGGGCTTCCGTTTCCACCGTCTCGCAAGAGAGCGGCGTGGTCAGTGGTCTGAACTTCCCATATATCATCCAGCTCACTAATATTCCATAACAATCTACGTAATATGAAACATTATTTCTTTACTGCACTATTAGCCCTCATGGCAGTGGCGATGCACGCTCAGGACGACTGGGCCAACTTCGGCAAATACGAACAGAATGACCGCGAAGTCATATCCACCCCCAACGACGGTCGCCGCGTGGTTTTCCTCGGCAACAGTATCACCGAGAACTGGCGCAATATGCGCCCGGAATTCTTTACCAGTCATGGCTTCATCGCCCGTGGCATCAGCGGACAGACATCCTACCAGATGCTGTTGCGCTTCCGCGAAGACGTGATAGCACTGAAGCCAAAGGTAGTAATCATCAACGCCGGCACCAATGACATCGCCCAGAACAACCACCGCTATGTCGAGGACCGCACCTTTGGCAACATCGTGTCGATGTGCGAGATAGCCAAGGCCAACAAGGTTCGTGTCATTCTCTCCACCATCACGCCCTGCGGCGGCTATGGCTGGAACCGCAGCATCACCGATGTACCGCAGAAGATAGAGAGCCTGAATGCCCGTCTGAGCGAGTACGCCCGCAAGCACAAGCTCGGCTTCATCGACTACTATTCGCCTATGGTCGTAACCCAAGGAACGAAGAAAGGTTCGATGCGAGACGAACTGACGCAGGATGGCTGCCACCCCACTGTGGCGGGTTATGAAATCATGGAACCGCTGGCATTGGCCGCCATCCGCAGATTCGTAAAATAACTCAAGTACGAAACGCCATACCCCGGCAACAACCAAGGCCTCGACAGCCTCACCTACACCCTACGTTTTATCCCCGAAATGAAGTAATATGAGAATCACTTTACACACGGCGAAGCCGCAATTATTCAGCCTAAGGTCACTCCTCACTTTTCACTTCTCACTCCTCACTTTTCACTCCTACCTCTTACCTGTCACCTCCTGTCTGGCAGGTGAACTGACCGACAAGGTGAACCCCTTCGTCGGCACGACAACCTTGTGGAATCCGAAAGACCTGGGCTACACCCGCACTGAGGCGAAACGGGCGTGGGGAGCCGAAGCTTTCCCTGGTGCAGCGCTGCCCAACGCCATGGTGCAGTGCACGCCCGTCACGATGTATCACACGGGTTCTGGCTATCAGTATGAAGACCACCAGATTTATGGTTTCGCCCACACCTGCAAGGGCCATTGGAATCTGCTGCATGTGCCCCTGCTTCCCGTGACTACCGAAGGCAAGTGGCGCCCCGACAACTACTGTTCTTGGTTCAGCCATGACAACGAATCGGCCCACCCAGGCTACTATCAGGTCTTCCTGCAGCGCTACAACGTCAATGCCGAACTGACCACCACGCTGCGTTGCGCCTACCACAAGTACACTTTCCGCCCGGGCGATGACAAGAAACTGCTCGTCGATATCAGCCATTCCAACGCTCACCCCCGCCATTATGAGGTCAGGCAGGCAGGGCCGCGTGCCTTCGAGGGCTATCAGGACGGCGAGGGCCGAGCCTATTTCTATGCCGTTGTCAACTACGACATCAGCCGCGTCGACATCCTTCGCGAGTTCCACGACCCCGTAGGCATCGTGTCGTTCCTCGACAGCCGAAACCCACAGCCGCTGGAGGTGCGCATTGGGTTCTCGTTTGTCAGCATCGAAAACGCCAGGCAGAACCTTCAGGCCGAATTGCTCCAAAGTGACCTGACCTTCCAGCAGGTCAGGGCTCAGGCCGACCAGTCGTGGGAACAGCTGCTGAGCCACATCCAAGTCGACGGGGGCACAGCCAAGCAGCAGGCCATGCTCTACAGTACACTCTACAAGACATTTCTCTATCCTAACCTGCGCAGCGATGTCAATGGCGAGTACCTTGACGAACGCGGACAGGTAGTCCATGCCGACTTCCGCTACTACAACACCCCGTCATTCTGGGACACCTATCGCAACAAGCTCATCCTGCTCGGAATGGTGGCGCCCGACGTGGTGGCTGACATCATTAGTTCGTGCATCGACCGCGGCGAGAAGCGCGGGGGCTACATGCCTTCGTTCTTCCACGGCGACCATGCCTCGGCCTTCGTGGCAGGATCTTGGCTACGTGGAATCCACGGTTTCGATCTCGGGCGAGCCTACCGCCTCATGCTGAAGAATGCCACTGTACCTGGACCGGGTGGCCGTGAGTTCCTCGACGAATACCTGCAGCAGGGATGGATAGCCGAGAAGGACACTTTCAACGTGCCCACATGGAATGAAAATGGTACCAAGGCATCGGTCACGAAAACCGTGGAGTATGCTTACGACGACTACGCCACAGCCCTCGTGGCTCACCAGCTGAAAGACAAGCATTACGAACGCCTGCTCATGCAGCGCGCCCAAAATTACCGAAACCTCTTCGACCCCGCCACGGGCTTCTGGCGCGGACGACTGACCGATGGGTCTTGGATTGAGGACTTCCGCCCCGACTATCCTTATTACCGCTACATGTATCGGGAGGCCGACGCATGGAACTCCATGCTCTTCGCGCCACACGACCCCTACGGAGCCGTCAGCCTCTATCCGTCGCCCCAGGCTCTCGAACTGAAACTCGACTCGCTCTTCAGCCAGCCCAACGGAGGCTATGAAGCATGGAACCTCACAGGCTACCTCGGACTTTATTGTCACGGCAATCAGCCTGGCCACAGCCTCCCCTTCGCCTACTACTTCGTAGGCCGACAGGAAAAATCGCAGCAGGTGCTCTGCCGATTGCTCAACGACTACTACGGCATGGGCGAGGAACGGCTGGCCTACGCTGGCATGGACGATGCCGGCGAGATGTCGGCATGGTATGTCCTCACCGCCATCGGAATCTACACCTACTCGCCAGCCGACCCCGAATACCTCGTCTCCGTTCCTCTGTTCGACCGCGTCAGCTTCTCGCTCACGACCACGGGCAAGACCTTTACCATCAGCCGTCAGGGCAACGGCATGAAGATCAGGCAAATCCTCGTTGGCGGCAAACCGCTGAAGGGGTGGTTTGTCAGCCATGCCGACCTGGAACAAGGAAAACAACTCAAAATCATCACAGAATGAGGACTTCTCACTTCTCACTTCTCACTTCTCACTCCTCACTCCTCACTTCTCACTTCTCACTCCTCACTTCTCACTTCTCACTCCTCACTTCTCACTTCTCACTCCTCACTTCTCACTTCTCACTTCTCACTTCTCACTTCTCACTCCTCACTTCAGAATTATACTATGAGAAAGAAAAGCATCTTATTGTTCGCCCTGCTACTGGGCACGTCGCTGCACGCTGCCGCCATAGAGCACCCCAGAGGCCGCTTCCCGGAGGCCAGGAAGGACGTGCTGACCGTCAACAACCGCCCTGCACCCCATGAACGCCTGTTCCGCAGCGATGCCGTGGAGAAGAAAATCAGTGAGGTGGCCTGCCAGCTCACCAACCTGCGTCTGGCGTGGATGTTCGTCAACTGCTTCCCCAACACCCTTGACACCACCGTCCACTATGAGGAGAGGGGCCCCGACGGCCTCCCCGACACCTTCGTCTATACTGGCGACATACATGCCATGTGGCTCCGCGACTCGGGGGCACAGGTGTTCCCCTACGTTAAGCTGGCCCCGACAGACAAGCACCTGCAGCGTATGCTCGCGGGCGTCATACTCCGTCAGCTCAAATGCATCTGCATAGACCCCTACGCCAACGCCTTCAACAAGGAGCCTCGCACCGACGGCGACTGGATGGGCGACATGACCGACATGAAGCCCATGCTGCATGAGCGCAAATGGGAGGTTGACTCGCCATGCTACGTGCTGCGCCTCTGCTACGAATACTGGAAGGTGACGGGCGACGAGAGCATCTTCGGCCCCCTGTGGGTTGAGGCCGTGGAGAAGATCCTGGCCACCTTCCGCGACCAGCAGCGCAAGGCCGGCCGCGGGCAATACCGCTTCCAGCGCCGCACGGAGCGACAGCTTGACACGATGAACAACGGCGGCTGGGGCGCGCCCGTCCGTCCCGTGGGGCTCATCGCCTCCGCCTTCCGACCCTCGGACGATGCCACCACGCTGCTCTTCCTCGTGCCCTCCAACTTCATGGCCGTCCACCAGTTGCGCAACGCCGCAGAGATGCTTTCCAAGGTGAGTCATCGCGAGGATCTCGCCGGCCAGTGCACGGCACTGGCTGCAGAGGTGGAGGCGGCGCTTCGGCAGTATGCCATCCACCAGCATCCCAAGTACGGCCCCATCTACGCCTTCGAGGTCGATGGCTTCGGCAACCAGATGCTCATGGACGATGCCAACGTGCCGTCGCTCCTGGCAATGGCCTATCTGGGCGACGTGCCGCATGACGACCCCGTCTATCAGAACACGCGACGCTTCGTGTGGAGCGATGACAACCCCTACTTCTTCCGTGGCAGCGCCGGCGAAGGCATCGGCGGCCCACATATCGGCTACGACATGCCCTGGCCCATGAGCATCATGATGCGTGCCTTCACCAGCCACGACGATGCCGAGATCAAGGCCTGCATAGAGATGCTCATGCGCACGGATGCCGGCACGGGCTTCATGCACGAGTCGTTCCACAAGGACGATGCCACCCGCTTCACCCGCGAGTGGTTTGCCTGGCAGAACACACTCTTCGGCGAACTCATCGTCAAACTGGTAGATGAGGGCAAGCTCAACCTGCTGAACAGCATCACGGTTCAATGAACACCCCAAAAAACGACTCTATTAATTAGCAGACCCTATTTATCGCAATCCGGGTTCAAAGATACAACTTTTTCTGAAAACTCGCCTGATTTCACTGAAAAAGTAGTAATTTTGCGGCGAAAATAAAAAACGATATGCCCGAACAGATAACTCCATTATCGATACTCTATTTCCTGCTCCACGGCGCAGGAACTGCCTTGGCCGTTGTGCTGTTCCTCTATTTGCTGCTGTGTCGGGGTAAGGCCATCGCACCCGACATCACGCCGCCCGCACGACTTCGCCGCTGGGCAGCGGCACTATTCGCCGTCATGGCCCTGGCCCACATCTGGTGGATACTGTTCTACACGTTCTCTAACGACACCCACTCGGTGATCTACGGGTTGCTCGTAGCCCTCGACTGCATGGCGCTGCCACCCGTCTTTGTCGGCACACTGCTGAACATGCTGCAGGACCGCCGCCGGCCGCTGTGGCCCATTTTTGTCGTCATAACACCCTGTGCAGTGCTCGCAGTGCTGCAGACCGCCCTGCCATCCATCGACCTCACGACCCCGAACAAGATTTATGGACTGGTCATCATCGTGACCTTTATTATATATATGGTGGTGGCCGTGAGACAATATGGGCGGTGGCTGCGCGACAACTATGCCGACCTGGAGCACAAGGAAGTGTGGATCAGCCTGACGCAGCTCATCGGTCTCATGATACTGATCACGAGCTTTGAATACACCGACAACTACGTCATGGGCACCATCGCCCACCTCACCGGCTTCCCGCTGGCGGGGCTCCTGTTGTGGCGCGTGGAGACATTGAAAGACCTGAGCACCGACAGCCTCCCATCCCATTCGGCCCTTAGCACCGACTGCCCGAGCAAGCACTCGGCGACGCCGCACGAAGCAAAGAGCCCCTCCTCCAGGGGCGATCTATCCCATATCGGCCAACTGCTGGTGAAGCACTGCGAGGACACACAACTCTACCTGCAGACCGACCTGACCCTGTCGCAACTCTCGGTAGCCGTCGGCGTGAACCGCTACTATCTCAGCCAATATTTCGCCAGTCAGAACACCAGCTACTATGAATACATCCACGACCTTCGCGTCGGTCACTTCATAGCCCGCTACCGCGAGCTTGTCGCTGCACAGGAGCCCATTGTTGCCCAGCAGCTGGCTCGCGAGAGCGGCTACCACAGCTACAGCACCTTCAGTGCCGCATTCAAGCAGCGAATGCACATGAGCGTCACCGCCTGGATGCACGAAGAGGCCTAAGAAGTGAGAAGTGAGAAGTGAGGAGTGAGAAGTGAGCAGAGGCCACCTTCGGAACTGCAAAGAGAGTCTATCGGGCAAACGGCGGGATACAAAAACCCACTTCTCACTTCTCACTCCTCACTTCTCACTCCTCACTTCTCACTCCTCACTTCTCACTCCTCACTTCTCACT
>CAMNHM010000121.1 GCA_946539475.1 uncultured Prevotellaceae bacterium
TGCACGGGCTTCCCAAGCCTGGGAGGCGGGTTCGATTCCCGTATTCCGCTCCACTAATTGATAAACAATCACAATATGAAGAAATTAATTGGTATTACCGCGCTGCTCGTCGGAATGGCGGGTGTCGCCAGTGCAGAAACTGCAACTGAAGTGGAAGAGGTAAGCGAAGCCACAGCAGTACAAGAAACACAGGAAACGACAGGAAAAGCCCCGATAGAACTCCCCCAGTGGGTGAAAAACATCAAGTTCAGCGGCTACGGTATCCTGCAGTACCAGGGAGAAGATACAGAGGGGAACCACACCAACTCATTCAACCTCCGACTGGCGCGTTTCATCCTCGACGGTAAGATTGGCGACTTCGACTGGCGTGCACAGATACAGGGCACCAACAATACTGGCCCCGGACAGCCCACCGTACAGCTGGTAGACCTCTATGCCGAATGGCGCCGTTTCCCGGAGTTCAAGATCCGGGTGGGACAGTTCAAGCGAGCCTTCACCTACGAGAACCCCACCCACCCCATCACACAGGGCTGGTATGCCTATGCGATGGTTATCAACAACCTCTCGGGCTTTGGCGACCGTACGGGTGAGAAATCCTCGGGAGGTCGTGACATCGGTCTCCAGATTTCTGGCGACGTCCTGCCCAATGCCAGTGGTCGCAAGCTGCTCCACTATCAGGTGGGCATCTACAATGGTGAGGGTATCAACGAGAAGGACAAGGACAACAAGAAAGACATTATCGGCGGTCTGTGGGTGATGCCCATCAAGGGACTCCGTATCGGTGCTTTCGGATGGACTGGTACCCGAGGCGACATGCTCGACCCTGTCAGTGGCGACAAACTCAGTATCAGGAAGAACCGCTACGCCCTGAGTGCTGAGTACGACCTCAATGAGTACACCTTCCGTGCAGAGTATCTGCACAGCCAGGGATGGGGTGCTGCCAAGGCCGGCAACAACGTGCGCGAGATTGACTACAGCCTTGGAGACAAAGCCGACGGCTGGTATGCCTTTGGCATCGTACCTCTCATCAAGTCGAAGCTGCATGCCAAAGCTCGTTACCAGACCTATCGCCCGCAGAAGGAATGGGGCACGTCGAAGACCATGTATGAGGTGGGTCTCAACTATTACTTCACCCCGCGCCTGCAACTCAATGCCGAATATGGTATCGTCAACGAGCGCTCAACCCACAAGAATCATAATTTCGTAGACGTAGAGTTATCCTTCAGATTCTGAGCACTTTCCTCAAGCGACGCAAGAGCGCTTCCCACAGACGGGTCTTCTGATGCAGTATCAGCAATGAGAAGAGCAGACTGACAAGTGTCAGGCCGATGCCGAAGACCCAGTAGACATAGCCGTCGACCGTGATGGTGGTAAAGAATGCCAATAGTCCGATAAGGATATGGATGGCACTATACCGCATCACGGTCGACGATATTTTGTAGCCATAGCGGAAGCGTGCCACAGCATGAATCATCAGGAAGTCGAACACATTAGCCAGTGTGATGGCCACACCTGTTCCGAAGAGCCCCCACTGGCGATAACCAAAGATGATGAGCATCACGAACACCACGAAATAGGCCGACTCCAGGAACAGGTACATCCCTGAGTAGCCCCGCGCCAGCGTGATATAGGCAGCAGGCAGGGTGACAGACTTGAAGAACATGGCCAGCACCGCCACCTGCGTCATAGCTATCACAGGCAGAAACTCGCTGGAGAAGAGCAGAGGTATCAGTACGGGCAGGAAGATAATCAGACCTACAAGCATGGGCGACGATATCAGCAGCGATACCTCCATCTGCTTGTTCACCGTCTCGTTGGTAGCATCCACATCATGGCTCACAGCCGACAAACGGGGGAAGTAGTCGCTCTCCATCGCCGAGAATACCATGCTGGCATAGGTGACAGTTATCATATAGCCGGCATTATAGAGTCCCAGCTCACCAAGGTCGCCCGTCACGTTCAGCCATGAACGGATGAACATCTCTGCCCCACTCCCCACTATGCCTGCCACCGTGAATGCCACACCCAGGCGCACCATCTCCATACCCTCACCCAGTATGCCTTTCGTACCCCTCAGTTGCAAGGGGAAAAGACGGTAGGAATGCCGCACGGTAAGCACCATGGTGACCAATGCCATCAACACGATGACAGGTACGATGGCCGTCTCGCTGAAGAGATAGTATAGCGGCACCGACACCACGAGGGCCGCCACTACCGTCAGCACCTGGATGACTGCCAGCGCACCCAGTTGCCGCATCCCCTTGAGGATGGCCGTTTCACCGCCTGTAATAGCCATCATGCCGACGGCGGGAGCCAACAGGATAAAGTGCAGCGTATGGTTGCCCCAGGCGAAGGTCGTATGACTCAGGAAGGGGCCTATCACCACACAGAGCAGCATGCCCAGCAAGGCCGTCAACAGGCACCAGCCTCGCACCAGCTTCACGAAGTGGGCCGTCTGTGCCTCGTCGCCTGCATCATAACATTCGGAGATGTGGCGCACCGCACTGAACGAGATGCCCAGACTGGTGGCCTGTGAGATGAAGTTCACCGTGGTGTTGAAGAGTGTGACGAGACCCATGCCGGCGGGGCCCAGCAGCAGGGCCACAAACTTATTGCGCACAAGGCTCACCAAGATATTCAGGCCCTGTACGCCGCCAAAGACTCCTGTGTACTTCAGCACATGGCCGTAGCTGTCCTTGTCGCGCTGTTCCATTCTTCTCTCTTAATAACGTAGAAATCGTGTTTTTATTATACAATTGATGATTTCTCAATTATTTGTCGTATCTTTGCAACCAGAATGAAAGAAGATAAACCGCTGGTCAGTTTTATCCTGACATGTTATAATCTGCCCGTGGATCTCATCTGCCAGTCTATCGACAGCATCCTCAGGCTCTCCCTCCGTCCCTTCGAACGGGAGATCATCGTCGTCGACGATGGCTCAGACACCAGTCCGATGAACGACCTGCTCCGTTATGGTTCCGACATCGTCTATGTCAGGAAGGACAACGGAGGCATCAGTACCGCCCGCAACCAGGGATTACAGATAGCACGGGGAACATTCATACAGTTCGTCGACGGCGACGACTACCTCATCCAAGCACCCTACGAACATTGTCTCGACATCATCCGCTATCAGGAGCAGGCTGACGTGGTGCTCTTCGACTTCACCCGCGATGCCACCACCCGCATGTCACAGTTCTGCGATGCTGAACCCATCAGCGGTTCCGAGCTGCTGCGCACCCGCAACCTGCAATGTTCGGTGTGTTGCTGCCTGTTCCGGCAGAGCGTACGGGGCAATCTCACCTTCACTCCAGGCATCAGCTACGGCGAGGATGAGGAGTTCACGCCCCAGCTGCTACTGCGCGCCTCCAGCGTGTGGACTACTGATGCCAAGGCTTACTACTACCGCCAACACGAGGCTTCGGCCATCCACCAGACAGACGCTGCGCACATCGCCATGCGGCTGGATCAGAACCTCATCGTCATCCGTCACCTGAATCAGCTCAGCGATCGTCTGCCCGCTGCCGACAAGCCCGGCATGCAGCGACGCGTGGCACAGCTGACGATGGACTACCTCTACAACACCATCATGCTCACCCGCAGCGGCAGCGCACTCTCACGGCGCATCGACGAGCTGACGGCAGAAGGGCTCTTCCCCCTGCCCGACAAGGACTATAGTGCAAAATACACCTGGTTCCGACGGATCGTCAATAGCGAGAAAGGCCGCAGATTCCTGCTCATCACCCTTCCCCACCTCAAACGCGAACGATGATGGAACAGATGATCTCCGTAGTCGTTGCCACCTACAACCAGGAGGCCACCATCAGCCGGACGCTCGACTCGATACTCTGCCAGCAATGCCACGTGCCGCTGGAGATCATTATCGGCGAGGATTGTTCCACTGATGGCACGCGTGCCGTCTGCGAAGACTATGCCCGCCGCTATCCCGACACCATCAGGCTCATCAGCAACGAGCATAACAAGGGCATCATCGACAACTATTTCGACTGTCTGCTCGCCGCTCGCGGAGCGTATATAGCCGACTGTGCAGGCGATGACTTCTGGACAGACCCGCTGAAACTGGAAAAGGAACTCTGCGTGATGGAGCAGCACCCCGAGGTGACGATGGTAATCACCAACTGGCAGTTCTTCGATGAGACCACGGGACAGACGCGCCCCAGCCAGCAGCGTCAGCACAAGCCCGTCACCCCTGGCCGTGAATTGCTGGAAGCCATACTGACGCAGACTCACATGAGCTGTTTCCACCTCTGCACCTCGCTCTATCGTACCTCTATGTTCCGCGAGGCTTATGAGAACGACACCTACCTGTTCCGCAACAAGGATTTCGGCTGCGAGGATATCCAGGTGGCATTCTCGATGGCCCTCCGCGGAGCCATTGCCTATCTGCCCGACGTGACGCTCAACTACAGCGTGGGCCATCCCTCCGCCTCGGCCTTTACGGACGAGAGCCGACAGTTCCGCTTTGTCCGTCAGGTGACGTCGCTCAGCCATTACCTGGCCCGCAAGCACCAGCTGTCCATCGACGGATTCCTCCGCCAGCGCCTGTTTGCCTTAGGCATGCACGCCTTCAGGAGCCGCGATCCGCAGCTCTTCCTGCAGGTGCAAACGTGTAAAAAGGAGTGGAATGTCAAGCCGACCCCGAAGAACCGGCTGTTGTTTTTCATCATGCAGCATCCCTGGTTGTGGCGACTGGCTCTGGCGGCACGCCAGCTCTTTGTCAGCGCGAAGCGACTATCTCACTGAAGATAGCTTCCAGTCTCCTGCCCACCACCTCTGGCGATGCCAACAGTCTCACTTGTTCCGAAATCTTCCTGCCGTCAGCCGGATTGCTGCGCCTCGCCATCGTTGCCATCGCGTCAGCCAGGGCGGGCACATTGTCAATAGGTACGATGGTACACCCTCCCTCGATGCGCAGGCTCCGGGGCACGCACTCGGTGGATATCACGGGGATGCCTGTCGACATGGCCTCGAGCAGTACCAGCGGCTGTACCTCGCTACGACTGGGCAGCACCAGGCCGTCGCTCTCGTAGAGCAACTCGCGGACAGCTGTCTTGTCAATGCGTCCGAGACTCCTGACGCCCTTCAACTGATACTTTGATAACTCATTCATAAACTTCTGGTTATCAGTGAACAGTCCTGCACAAACGATATCAACGTTAGTACCGCTTTCCTGCATCAGTTGCAAGGCCTTGAACAGCACGTCGTAGCCCTTCCGATAGTAATAGTCAGCCAGGCAACAAAAGCGGAAGCTGCGCCCCTCGCCCCTCTCTCGTGGCTGATAGCCGAAGAAATGCGTATCAATGGTGTTCGACACGTATTGCCAGCGATAGTCCTTGCCATAGTAACAAGCGATATCCTCCACCAGCTCCTCCGACACGGGAATCACCATGTCGGCCTGCTCATAGGTCTGGCGCAGTAGCGGTATCTGCCAGGCATTGCTGGGTGCCTTGCCGAACTCCCCTTCGAGCAGCATCAGCGGCAGGTGCTCCGTCACCACGTATGGAATTCCGTTCGCCTGGCTTATCTGCATCGCGGCATAACCTGCCCACTTGCCGCAGTGGGCATGCAGGATGTCGGGCTTGCCGTATTTCCTCGCATAGTCATCATACATAGAGCGCACGATCGACACCCAACGGTCCACGTTCCACCGTATCAGCCTCGGGATGCCCCGCTGATACGACTGGCAGACGGTGATGCCGTCCATCACGTGCTCGTAGCGACGGAAGGGCAGCTGGAGGTATCCCTTCGCCCCGATCGTCAGTCCCAGCTGCACATTGCTCAGTATACGCACCTCGTGGCCCAATGCCGCGAGGGCCTTGGCCTGATCCAGACAGAACAGGCCTCCATAGGGCGGGAAGAAGGAAGGTATCTCGAGAATATGCATTTACGAATGAAGGAATAAAAAAAGAATGAAGGAATGGCTGCAGGAGCGATCCCGCTTTCATTCTTTCATTCTCTCATTGTTTCACTTTCTTAAGCTTCTGCAGCAGGAGCAGCCTCCTCGGCGGGAGCCTCGGCAGCAGCAGCTTCGGCAGCCTTTGCAGCCTCTTCCTCAGCCTTGGCAGCAGCCTCGGCTGCTTTCTTCTCAGCCACCTTCTTGGCGATGGCCTCGTTGACGGCCTTCTCAGCCTTCAGGGCCTCTGCGGCAGCCTCCTTCTTGGCTTTCTGCTCAGCCTCGGCGATCTTGGCCAGACCGTTCTGCTTGTCAGCCTTCCAGGCGTCGAACTTCTTCTGGCAGGTAGCCTCGTCGAAGGCACCCTTCTTCACGCCACCCTTCAGGTGCTTCATCAGGTACACACCCTCACGGCTGAGGATGTTGCGTACAGTGTCTGTGGGCTGGGCACCTACCTCAACCCAATAGAGTGCACGCTCGAAATTCAGGTCTACTGTGGCAGGATTGGTGTTGGGGTTGTAAGTACCAATCTTCTCAGTAAATTTACCATCACGTGGTGCACGAGCGTCGGCGATGACGATGCGATAGAAGGCATAGCCTTTGCGACCGCCGCGCTGCAATCTGATCTTTGTTGCCATTTCTTTTAATGATTTTGTTGTTAAATAAATGAATTTCAGTGCTCTTAACTCGTAAAAGCGGGTGCAAAGGTACTACTTTTCTGTCGAATCTCCAAATTTTTCGGCACGTATTACGCCGTTTACGCGAATTTTTTGTAATTTTGCCCGCCGATGAAGACTATCTCGATACTGATCCCCACCTACAACGGGACTTGCACGCAGCTGGTCAGCCAGTTGCAGCAGCAGGCGCAGGCCTTGCCGATAGACTATGAAATCCTCGTTGCCGACGATGGTTCTACCGACAGCGCCGTCGTCTGTGCCAACCGTGCCATCAACCAGCTGCCCTGCTGTCGCTACATCGAGCGGCCTACCAACCAGGGGCGTGCCGCCATCCGCAATTTCCTCGCCCGTGAGGCGCAGTACGACTGGCTGCTCTTCATCGACAGCGACATGTCCGTCGTCCACGACGACTTTATATATAAATATGTGTCCCACCCCGAAGCCAGCGTCATCTATGGAGGGGTAAGCATCGGGGGCGATGCCGAGGCACTCAGGGGCAACCTGCGCTACCGCTACGAGAAGGCCTCCGAGCCCGACCACACGCTGGAGAAGCGGCAGCAGCAGCCTTACCACGACTTCCACACGGCCAATTTCTGCGTCAGCCGCCAAGTGATGCTCTCCCACCCCTTCGACGAGCGAATCCGCTGCTACGGCTACGAGGACGTGCTCTTCGGCAAGCAGCTACGCCACGACCGTATCGCCATTACCCACATCGACAACCCCATGGGCTTCTGTTCCTTCGAGCAGAATCCCGACTTCATGGCCAAGACCGAAGAGGGCCTGCGCACGCTCCACGCCTTCCGCAGCGAACTGCGGGGATATTCCCGCCTGCTCACCCTCGTCGACGGCATCCACCTGCCCGTCGTCCTCGCCGTCATCCGCCTGCTCTTCCGACTCTTCGGCCCGCTGGTGCGCCGCCAGTTGTGCGGCTCACGCCCCAGCCTCCGCCTCTTCTCCCTCTACAAGCTGGGCTACCTCGTCACCCGCTGACCCGTTTTTTGGCACGCTTTTTGCATGTCCGTCAGCAGGAACATTCGAAAACAAGACAATAATATGCAAAAAGGTAACATCGGGGTTACTACCGAGAACATCTTCCCCGTCATCAAAAAGTTTCTCTACAGTGATCATGAGATCTTCCTCCGCGAGATGGTCAGCAATGCCGTCGACGCCACACAGAAGATGAAGACCCTCGCCGCCAGCGGTGAGTACAAGGACGAACTGGGCGACCTCACCGTGCGCGTCAGCATGGATGCCGACAAGGGCACCATCACCATCAGCGACCACGGTATCGGCATGACCGAGGAGGAAATCGACAAGTACATCAACCAGATCGCCTTCTCGGGCGTCACCGACTTCCTGGAGAAGTACAAGGACACCGCCAACGCCATCATCGGCCACTTCGGACTCGGCTTCTACTCATCCTTCATGGTGTCGAAGAAGGTGGAGATCATCACCAAGTCCTACCGCGAGGGCTCGAAGGCCGTGAAGTGGAGCTGCGACGGATCGCCAGCCTACGAGATCGACGATGCCGAGCGCGCTGAACACGGCTCCGACATCATCCTCTACATCGACGACGACTGCAAGGAGTATCTCGACAAGTCCAAGCTCGAGGGCCTGCTACAGAAGTACTGCAAGTTCATGGCCGTACCCATTGCCTTCGGCAAGAAGCAGGAGTGGTCGAAGGAAGAGAGCAAGATGGTAGACACCC
>CAMNHM010000122.1 GCA_946539475.1 uncultured Prevotellaceae bacterium
TCAGAATCTTCGTTACGAAATTCTTCACCCACGATGTCCTGCACCGCATCCTTTTAAGCCACCCACCTGTCACTACAACATGAGCAGCGGACACAATGCGGCTACAAAATTACAAAAATTATTCGTAAATCGTCACCTTATTATAAAAAAGATGCAAAAAAGTGGGAAAAGTTTGGAATATTGTCTAACTTTGTAGCCGCAAAACAGATTGAAGATATGACAGCAGTTACAAGATCCATCCATTCATGCCCTGAGCTGATGGAGTGCATCCGGCAGGTGGGATTCCTGCCACTTCTGGAAAGCGGGATACAGGGATATGCCGCAGAGAGCCTGATGGCCGAGGAGTGCCGGTTCACACAGTTCGACGATGGCTCCTGGGAGTGGCCCCTGTGGCAGTGGAAAGGCTCTGTGGTGCGCGAGGGCGGCTGTGTCTATGGCAAGTTCTTTGCCGGTAAGGCAGGATTCGTCAGCCGTGAGTGGTGGCCCGACTTCGTTGGCTGGCGACGCAGCCAGCATCCTGTGCCAGAAGAGGGCAGCATCGAGGACGTCATCCTGACCACCCTGCGCGAGCATGGCAGCATGATAACCCGTGAGCTTCGTGCTGCCTGCGGCTTCATCGGTAAGAATATGCGCTCGAAGTTCGATGCTTACGTCAGCCGTCTGCAGATGGGCACCTACATCGTCACCGAGGATTTCGTCTATCCTGTAGATAAGCACGGACGGGAGTACGGTTTCGGCTGGTCGCTGCTTACCACGCCGGAGCGGCTGTTGGGCCGCGAGGCTTGTCGGTGCGAACGGCCCCCCGAGGATTCTTATCAACGCATGGCGGACCATCTTTCGCAGCTGTTGCCGAATGCCACGGAGATGCAAGTCCGGAAGATACTGAAATGACAGTCGTTAATGGACCTGCCAGCTATCTGCTGAATGGCAATGCGTGACGATTGACCAAATGAAACACGATATGACACAGACAGAACGTATAAGAGAAATGGAGCTGCGGATGGACAAGGCATCGGCAGCAGTGATGCAATTGTCGGCTGCCCTTGACGGATACATCGCAGTACAAGAGGCTATCCGGGAGTTAAGTGCCTACTACGGCAGCCAGGAGTGGAAACAAGACCTGGTCGACGACGAGGCTGGGCGGTTGCCGCAGGGCATGAAGCGCGGCGTACTGTCGGAAGACGGTATCTGGAACCTGCTGGAAGACAACAAGGAGCTGCAGGCTCGGATCAAGGCGATGGCCGCAGACGTATGACGGCAAAGGAGATTATCGACTATATGGAGACGCTGCGCGGGGACGACGAGCAGCGCAGGGTGCTGATGCGGTTCTTCAAGACGGGCCCGGGAGAGTATGGCGAAGGCGACGAGTTCCTGGGGCTGAAGGTACCGCAGACGCGGAACGTGGTACGTGCCGTTGTCAAGGACTTCGCATTGGAGGAAGTGCCGGAGTTGCTGCTATCGAAGTGGCATGAGGTGAGGCTCTGCGGCTTGTTGATCCTGGTTGCAAATTTTGAGCGACTGGCAACGAAACGGCTGACGAACGACGAGGCCGCCATCCGTGGACGCGACGAGATTCTGACGATGTACCTACAATATGCAGAGCGGGCAAACAACTGGGATCTCGTGGACCTTTCGGCACCGAAGATCCTGGGACATTGGCTGCTGCTGCCGACATCCTTGGACGGCGTTTCCCGCCCTCAGGAGAGAAGGGACCTTGGAGAGAACTCTACTCTTGCAGACTCCTCGGACAGGGAATATAAGCAGCAGGTGCTGGATGAACTTGCAAGCAGCGACAACCTGTGGCGACAGCGCATGAGCATCGTCTGTACGTGGAAGACATCTTGGGCAGGGAATCCGTCGTGGTGCCTGCGCTATGCTGAGATGCACCTGCATCACCCGCACGACCTGATGCACAAGGCTGTGGGCTGGATGCTGCGCGAGATGGGCAAGCGCTGCGGCATGGACCTGCTGCGCGACTTCCTGCAGCAGCATGTCCACGAGATGCCCCGCACCACGTTGCGCTATGCCATCGAGAAGATGTCGGACGATGAGCGGCAGGCGTGGATGAGGTGCAGCGTGCCGTCAAGGAGTACGTCCTCAACCATCCGCTGAACTTACTCATCGACCGCCGTAGAAGGCGGGAGGCTGATGGCTGTTGGCGAAGGGTGAGCGGACGTCGGCAAAGGGTGAGCGCACGTCGGGATAGCTCACGTGCCAGACGCTCACTCCGACTGAAAAGGCCGGACTGAAGTGATAGCGCACCTCGGCGCCAATCTTGTCGGCGAGGTCGGCCATCATCCAGTAGGACATTATTGGCATGTCGGGGCGAGAGATATTCTTTTGGGCGTAGAGCGTTGCCTCCCAGTGGTCGTCGAACCGATAGTTGAGCATCGCAGCCAAGCCGGCGTCGCTGAACGAGCGGCCCCGCCAGCTGTTGTAGCGGGCATATCCGCCGACGGCATAGGTGAGGCGTGACATAATGGAGTCGGCATAGGCGATGGAGATACTGTTAGAGAAGCCTGAGCCGGCATCCGGACTGACGATGACGGATGCCGACAGCGTGGTGTTGAGACCAGGGTGCAGGAACCAGCTGTCAATCGGGTATAGCCATGCCTGGGCATGCAGCGTGCAGGCGCAGGCCAGGCCGCCGATGACGGTCAGAAGTTTCTTCCTTGCATTTAGAATTGCTCTCATCATCTCCTTCCTCCTGTCAGAAAAACACTACTACTACTCATCGACCATGAAGAGCGGGTCCTCGGGCATGACCATCACGGGAGGCGTCTGGTAGGCTTGCATCAGCTTCTCAGGGACGTACTCGTTGGGAACCACCAGACGGAACATATACTCGCGGAACCAGCGGTCGCTCATGATCAGGCAGCCCTTCTGCTGTCCCCAGTCGGCTCCCCAGGAGTTCTCCACTTTCCATTTCGTAGCCTTCCCCTTCTTGTCGAGATCGACGGCGCAGAGTGTCATCGCGTGGGTGGAGCCGCTGTCGAAGGTCGAGATGCGCTCAGCCTTCGTCATGGGGAACGTTGTACCGAAAAGCGAACCGTAGTCGAAGTTTTCCGTGTCGGCATAGCCACGCTTGCGGTCGAGCATCTTGCCAACGTCGTAGGAGCTGTATAGCTTGTGTCCGGCGCGGAGGGTGTTGATGGCCAGCTGCTCGATGTCGTCCATCGGCAGGTTGAGATATTTCCAGTTATGGCCGTCGTAGGTGTGGCGGTCGTACTCCACTTCGTAGGTCTTGTAGTAGTCGCGGCGGGGGTCGTTCATCACCATGATAAACGTCCCGTTGATCTTCTTACCGCCCATCACTTCCTGATAGAAGGTCATCGGCGTGTACTCCTTCGGCTCGCCGACGGCCACTCCCTTGGTGTTCTTGAAGGCATAGGTGAACTTCTCGGGCGGATTGCCGATGGTGTACTGCAGCATGTGGTAAATCTGGCATAGCATGCGTGTCTTGGCCTTCTCGATGGCAGCGGCTTTCTTACCCTTCTGTACCATCTCGCGCAGCTGCAGGCCGTATTCGCGCAGTTTTGATGAGATGAGCTGGCGCGCCTTGGCGGTGTTGTCGGTCGAGAACGACTCGGGCATCACCTCGCTAGGCACCAGTCCGTACTTGTCGGCCAGGTCGGCAACGCCACAGAACGTCCCTCCGTCGCCAATGGGCGAGTGGAAGAAGAACTGCACGCGCGTGTCGTCGATGGGCTTCGAGCCCGTGTCGACCACTCCCTGCAGCATCAGGTTGGCCTTCTCGAGCTGATCCCAGAAGAAGAGGTAGGCCTGCGAGAAACTGACGGTCAGCGAGTCGGTGCGGAGGTTGAAGTCGCCACGCAGCACATTCATGCCGCTGAACATCCAGCAGCGTCCGCTCGATGCCTGGTCGGTGATCGACTGTCGGCGTGTCTCAATGCTGAAGTGTGTGTCGATGGCAGCGTCGTTGGCATGGTTCTTGGCCAGGTTGTCGATAGCGTTGGCAGCGATGGCGTTCACCAGTGCGCGGTCGCTGGCGGTGAGCTGCTGTTCTTTCTGGATCTCACGTAGCATCTTCTCGCTGATGCCTCCATTTTGAGCCGATGCCGTCATAGCCAGGCTCAGGCTTAGTATCAAAAAGCTCTTCCTCATAGTCGTTTTCAGTTTTTATTTTGTGCAAAGGTACGAAATAATATGGAAACTGCCGCGATTATTTTGGAAGATTAACGTATTTTCTGACGACTGCTATCCGTCAGCCTGTGCAAGAAACGGTACTGTTGTTGGTGTAGAAAAATCGGAACCGCCTAAAACTTAGGCGATTCCGATTGCTGTTGAGAGGTGCCTAGCAGATTCGAACTGCTGTAGACGGTTTTGCAGACCGTTGACTAAGCCACTCATCCAAGGCACCAGTTCTTGTTTGCGGCTGCAAAGTTATGAATTTTTTTTCGTTCTGCCAAATTTTTCAGCCTGTTTTTTCTTTCGCATGCTTGTTTTCTCCTTTTTCGGCCGAAAGATTTTTCTTTTCGCACGTCTGTCGTCGGCGGATGGCATCGTTCAGCTGACAGCCGTCGCACCCCACACAAGGGTCGTAGGGCCTCTTCAGGGCCCTTCGTATTTGTCGGCCGGCATAGAAGAGGGCTGCTGCGATGATGATGGCGACGACGACGTGCTGCATAGTGTGGAAGAGGATTCCTACTCGTTGCCGAAGAAGCGTTGGTACTCCTGCTCGAAATTGGGTGTGAGAATGCCCTTGCCCATTGCCTCGCTGAGTTCCTGGCGTGTCCAGAACCGTCCGCCGTCGAGCTCCTCCTGGCTGGGATGCAGAGGACCGTCGTAGATGCAGCTGTTGACGTAAACCAACTCGCGCTCGCGTATGCTGTCGAAGACGTAGCGCCCTAGCAGCGTAGGTTCAAAGTCGCTTATGCCCAGCTCTTCGCCGACTTCCCGTCGCAGTGCCTGCTCAGGATTCTCCCCGTAGGCCATGTGGCCTCCGCAGGCCGTGTCCCATCGTCCGGGCTGGATGTTCTTCCACGATGGTCGCCGCTGCAGGTAGAGGTCGCCTTGGGAGTTGAAGACGTGGAGGTGTACCACGGGGTGTAGTACGCGCGATCCGCTGTGGGCCTCACCTCGTGTGATGCATCCCAGGGTCTGTCCCTCCTCGTCGACGATGGGGAAAAGTTCTTCGTAATTATCAGTCATGCCTTTTACTCATTTATCAAATATGTACGCGAACATTACTATTAAGCGTGTGCGAGGCCTATCTGATTATCTTGGTCAGGCCACTCGCTACACGGCTAGGCTTCGCCTTGTCTTCGTGAGTCTTGGGGTTGACGATGGCAAGCAGTCCGCGTGGCTTGACAGCAATGTCGATGTCGGTGCCCATTACTGCCGGGTCGCCGTCGTAGTGTACGGCACCATTGGCGGGGCGGTGTATGTGCAGGCGCCGGGCCTGCAGGTGGTGCACGTGTGAATTGCTCATCAGCGTCTTCGTGAAGAGCTCCATCAGCACCACCGGTGCTGCAATGCCCTTGAGCGGCTCGATGATGACGACGTCGAGCAGTCCGTCCTGCATCGATGCTCCCGGTGCGATATAGGTGTTGTTGCCATACTGCGCTGCGTTGGCGCAGGCTATGAGAAACGCCTCGCAGTGGTGGAACTCGCCGTCGGGACCCTCGATGCTGACGTCGTAGGGCGTCGGCTGATATTTCATTCCCTCCTTCAGCACCATCTTGGCATAGGTGGCAAGTCCACGCTTGCCTGACTGTGCGAAGAGCAGCGACACGTGGGCGTCGAACCCCATTCCGCAGGTGCAGAAGAAGGCGTGGCCGTTGATCACGCCATAGTCGAACGAGTCGGTTTGTGCCTGGTTGATGATCTGGAGGGCGCCCCTCATGCTCATCGGCAGACACAGATGACGCGCCAGGCCATTGCCCGAGCCACAAGGCACGATGCCCAGGGCTGTCCGAGTATCAGTCAGCGAGCGCGCCACTTCGTTCACGGTGCCGTCGCCGCCCACCGCCACGCAGATGTCGACACCCTCGGCAGCGCAACGCGAGGCAATCTCGGCGGCATGACCGGCATACTCCGTCCGCACGATGCGCCAGCTGAAGCGCTCCTTGTCGATGAGTTGTTCTACTTTCTTGTCGAACCCCCTTTTCGAACTGGTGCCCGAGATAGGGTTAACGATGAACACGATTTCTTTCTTACTGGCAATCATGGGTGCAAATGTACAAAAAACGCGGCGAAAACAAGTCAAAAGAACAATAAATTTGCGAAAACGAAACATTTTTAGAAAAAAAGTAGTGTATTTGCAGATTTTTGTGTAACTTTGCAGCCTAAATTTGAAAACACCTATAAACGAGTTATGGGACAACTGCAAGAAAGATACAAGGCGTATCGTGTGCCTCAGGAGGCAATGGCTAAGGGTATATATCCCTATTTTCGCGCCATTACAGGCAAGCAAGGAACTGAGGTGGACATGGGAGGCCATAAGGTGTTGATGTTCGGATCGAATGCCTACACAGGACTAACGGGCGATCAGCGAATCATTGATAAGGCAAAGGAAGCTCTCGACAAATATGGCACCGGCTGCGCCGGCAGCCGATTCCTCAATGGCACTCTCGACCTGCACATCCAGCTGGAGAAAGAGCTGGCAGAGTTTGTCGGTAAGGAAGAGAGCCTTTGCTTCTCAACGGGATTCAGTGTCAATCAGGGCGTTATCCCTGCCCTGCTGAGCAAGGACGACTTCGTCATCTGCGACGATCGCGACCATGCAAGTATTGTCGACGGCCGTCGCCTCGCCTTTGCCAAACAGCTTCACTACAAGCACAACGACATGGCCGACCTTGAGCGCGTGTTACAGCGGCTGCCTCAGGAAGCCATCAAGCTGATTGTCGTCGACGGCGTCTTCTCGATGGAAGGCGACCTTGCCAAGCTGCCCGAGATTGTCGAGCTGAAGAAGAAGTACAACTGTTCGATCATGGTCGACGAGGCTCACGGCATCGGTGTCTTCGGGCGTCAGGGACGCGGCGTCTGCGACTACTTCGGGCTGACCGACGAGATCGACCTGATTATGGGAACCTTCTCGAAGTCGCTGGCCAGTATCGGAGGCTTCATCGCTTCCGACTTCGACACGATCAACTACCTGCGTCACTCATGCCGCACATATATCTTCTCAGCGTCCAACACGCCGGCTGCCACGGCTGCGGCTATGGAGGCGTTACACATCATCCAGAACGAGCCTGAGCGTATCGAGGCGCTGTGGGATGTCACCCGCTATGCCTTGAAGCGTTTCCGTGAGGAAGGTTTCGAGATCGGCGATACCGAGAGCCCCATCATTCCGCTCTACGTGCGCGATGTCGACAAGACATTCCTTGTCACGGCCCTGGCCTTCGATGCCGGAGTGTTCATCAATCCCGTTATCCCGCCAGCCTGCGCCCCGCAGGATACGCTGGTACGCTATGCGCTGATGGCTACCCACACCCACGAGCAGGTGGAGCGTTCGGTGGTTGCCCTCAAGAAGATTTTTGTTGAGCAGGGAATCATCAAGTAGTTCCGGGGTGGAAGGAGAATGGAGAAGGGCGAGGTTTTAACCTGCCGTTGTTAAAAAGCGTTAACCAACGGAAAGTTTTCGCCTTCTGCCACTTTACTCTGAACTAAAATGAGTACCTTTGCACCCGCAAAATCGGTCATCGAGGTGTAGCGCAGTTGGTAGCGTTCCTGGTTTGGGACCAGGATGTCGCAGGTTCGAGTCCTGTCACCTCGACCACCCTTAAAAATGGTCGCTGACTTTCAATGAGTTAGCGGCTTTTTTTGTGCTTCCGTCCCAAGGTTTTCTCATTTCTTTGCATATTTCTTGTTTTTCTTGGATTTTTTTCCTAATTTTGCAGCGGAATAAGACCATAAACCATTATATAAGATATGAAAAGAATCATTCTCGCAGCCATCACGCTGTCGTTGGCCATTACATTGCAAGCGCAAAGGCGCGTAAACAACCACATGTACAATCCCGACCCGGCTCCTGTAGTATCGGGTGACCGTCTCTATGTGTTTACAGGTCACGACCTGGACACGGCGACTTACTTCCGCATGCCCGACTGGCAGGTGTTTTCCACTACCGACATGGAACATTGGACGGATCATGGTGTTGTGTTGAGCACCGCCAACTTCAAGTGGGCCAAACAGGGCGACAATGCCTGGGCTTCGCAGGCCATCGAGCGCAACGGCAAGTGGTACTGGTATGTAGCTGCAGAGGACACCACCAAGCACCTGC
>CAMNHM010000123.1 GCA_946539475.1 uncultured Prevotellaceae bacterium
CCAAGACCCCAACATTAAAAGTGTTGTGCTCTACCGACTGAGCTAGCGGATCTCCCATGTGTTGCTTATAAAAGCGGGTGCAAAGGTACAATGTTTTTTTGAATCGGCCAAATGTTTGGGCGTTTTTTTTGCTTTTTCGCTTGTGTGCGAAGGCTTTTCACTGGTGCATGTGCCATATATTGCGCACTTTGCTGCGTATGGCGACATAGTTGAGGAGTGTCACGGCGATGAAAATGGCGACGCCCGTGACGATGGTTGTGATCATCGACGATGGCTGGAGTTGGTCGTAGAGGTTGCGCAGCAGTGGGAGGTAGTAGCTACGTGCGACGGCGACGGCGGCGATGGCAGCTATCAGTACGCCGAGGTTGAGTGCTACGGTGAGCAGGAAGAATGGTCGCTGCAGGCTTGCTGGCGAGTAGCCGATGAGCAGGAGGTTGTCGACTTGCTCCGTGTGTTTCTGCAGGATGAGGAAGATGCTTAGCAGCAGTACGTAGAAGGAGAGTGCTGCGATGATGAGTCCCACGGCGAGCACGATGGTGACGACGATGCGCATGAGGCTGGTGGCTCGCGCTGCGTCGGCATCGGCAGCCTCTGTGTCGTAGTTGTAGCGGTCGAGATAGTCGGCGATGCGCTCGTCGGCGGGGTTGTCGACTTGTAGGATGAGTCGCGAGGGCTCAGCGCTGGCGTCGGGTGCCAGCCGGCTGTTCATGTCGTCAAGGAATGCCTGTGGCACGAGGATGGTGTTGAGGCGTCGCGAGAAGGCTACTACGCGTCCTGTCTTCAGCAGTGTCGTCGTGCCCGTCAGGCGCAGGTTGATGGTGATGGCGCTGGCAATCTCCTCTGAGATGGTGGGCAGCCCCTGCGAGCTGGCGAACCCGAAGTTGTAGAGGTTGAGGTAGGTGCGTGGCAGGATGATGGGCACGTCGTAGCTGGCGGGGTCGTAGGTCCATCGCTCGAGGCTGGTGTCGATGAATTCGTCGGGCACTGCCTCTAGGAACATGTCGGTAGAGAACTGTACGGGCATGTTGCCTCCTCCTATGGTGGCGAAGACGCTGAACTGGGCCGGTGTGTAGCAGCCCAGGCGGCGGGTGAAGGGCTGCTGCCGGAGTCGCTCTATCTCGCGGTCGGAGAAGGTCGGTGAGGCTCCGGTGAGTGTGCCCAGTGAGGTGACGCGCTTAGTGACGACGATGTGTCCTGGCCGTAGGAAGCTGTCGCTGGAGGTGAGCAGCGGTCGCAGGTCGCCGAAGAACTGGATTGCCGTGAGCACGATGGCCATACCGCAGAGGTTGGCGAGCACGAAGCCCGCCAACTGCCCTGCGCTGATATGGCATCCCAGCAGTCTGTTCAACAGCCGGTTCATGATTGCTTTGCCGTTGTGGTAGAAAACTTACGTTGCGTGTGTCTCTCTCCCACTAGTTGAGAAAGTCCTTCACAAGGTCGGCGATGGACTCCAGCGGCATCTTCTTCTTGTCCTTCATGGCGATGCGGAATACGCCTGTCATCTTGCCGCCATAGTACAGCTCTGCGCTGTCGAAGATGTCGGCAAGGGCCTTGAGTACCTTCTGGTCGGAGCCCTCCGACTGCTTGGCGAGTTCGTTGAAGAAGTCGGCGTTGAAGCGCAGGTAGGCTCCCTTACCCTTGATCTCGCTGGTGGGGAATTTCTTCGTGGGTGTCGCGAAGACGTTGTCGCGGTCGGTGGAGAGATAGGTCATGCCGTTCTTGAAGCCCAGTGCTGCCCATGCCGTGGGTACGCGCTGGAAGTCGTCGGAGTCCCAGTCGTAGTCGTAGTCGGTGGGCACGACGTACTGGTCGTCGCCTACCTCTTCGAACTCGTCGACGTCGCCCACCTGCTGCAGCACCATGCCGAGCAGGTCGCTGTTCTTCGTGCCGAGGTAGGCGGTGAAGAGCGGATTGCCGTTCTCTAATCCGAAGAAGTCGAGGGCGAACGATCCGTCGGCGTTGTCGGCAATGTCCTCGATGAGCTCGACGGTCTCGTCGTCGAGTCCGTAGAGGGCGGCCAGGGGACCCATCTGCTTGAGGTACTTCTTCAGGTCAACGTTGATGAAGAAGCTCAGGCCGCGGTCGGAGATGTACTTCGCCTGGCTGGCGTCGATATCCTTCATTGCTGCGAGCGACTGCTGGAAGTAGTCCTCGCACTCCTTCGTCAGGGCGACAGTCTCGGCGGTGAAGGTCATCTCTCCCGGGTTCATGTCGAAGTCGCTGATGACGGCCATATCCTTCATCTCGACGCCGTCAGGCAGCACCTCGGACATCTGCTCCTTCATCTCCTTGAAGTCGCGCAGGTCCTCCAGTCCCTCGAACAGGAAGAGCATCTGTGCGATGCCGCTCTTGCTGCACATCTGCCCGAAGGCCTTGTGGCCCTCGAGGGTGCCCTTGCCGTCGGCGCGCTCCTTGAGCGATGCGATCATGTCGTCGACGTCGTCGACTTTTCCGCCGAAAAACCAGTCGTCGCAGAAGATGATGGCGGCGTCGCGGTCGACCTCGCAGTAGCGGATGCCTCCGTCAGCCTCTTCGATGTCAGGTGCGTCGAGCGACTCCAGCAGCTGAATCATGTCGCTCTTGCTTGCCATTGTGGCCACGAATCCCACTTCGGGGTTGCGCTCCATGTCGCCGGCCATGTAGATGTAGACTGGCTGGCGGAAGTCGATGCCCGACTTTGTGGGGTCGTCGATGATGGCGAGCAGCTTGTCGCGCATCTCCTTCTCCATTCCGGTGGACTTGACCTGCTTCTTGATCCATTTCTTTGCTTCAGAGTCGTCACCCATGAGACCACTCTTCTGGGCCCCTTTGGCAACGTCGAGACGGACGACTAATGTGGCGTCGTCGGGTACGAGCATGGCGGCTTCTTTCTTGCTGCACGATGCGAGCATCAGCAGTGCTACGAGCATCGTTGTGAGGAATGTTAGCTTTTTCATTGTAGCGTTATGTTTTTAGGGTTTATAATTTGGTTGTCGTCGTGGTGGGTGCTGGTGGCTCGCCAACGTCCTCGCGGGTGATGTATCGCTGGTAGTAGGCGATGAGGAGTGTGGTCAGCGGTAGGGCGATGATCAGCCCGATGAATCCCAGCAGTGCGCCCCAGACGGACAGCGACAGCAGCAGGATGGCGGGATTGAGGCCCATGGCCTTGCCCATGACCTTTGGCGTGACGATCATGTCGATGATGACCTGTACGATGATGAATACGGCGAGTGCCGAGATGAGTATGATCCAGAAGTTCTGTCCCGTGTCGGCAGCCTTCAGCAGCGCCAGGAATACGGTGGGCACTAGGGCCAGCGTGTGCAGGTAGGGCACGAGGTCCATGATGCCGATGAGGATGCCCAGTCCGATGGCCATGGGGAAGTCGATGATGGTGAATCCGATGCAGAAGAGTATGCCCATGATGAGCGCCACGGTGCCCTGTCCGCGGATGTAGTTGCTCAGCTCGTGCTCTGCGTCGCCAGCCAGCTCGCTCCAGAAGGGTCGGCTCTTCTTTGGGAAGATTTTGATCCATGCCTTCGTCAGGTAGTCGTAGTCCATGAGTATGAAGAACATGTAGAGCAGGGCGATGAGCGAGCCTACGATGCTGGCTACGATGCTGGCTGTCTTTCCCACGACCTTGAACATGTTGGGTATGGCCTCGCGGACGCCGTCGTTAAACTCCTTGCTCTTGATGAATCGTTCGATGGCGTCGCGGTTGTTCTCCGTCCACTGGCGTATGGCCTCGGGTATGCTGTCGACGTTGGCAGCTGTCTGAATGTAGTTCGTGGCCAGCTGTCCGAGTTTCGCAAACTGCTCTATCATCGGGGGTATGATGAGCCAGAGGGTAACGCCCAGCAGGGCGAAGATGGCGATGAAGGTGATGATGATGCTGACGACGCGGTTGCGCACGTGCATCTTGTTTTGTACGAACTTAACGGCGGGGTGGAGCAGGTAGGCCAGGAGCCAACCGACGGCGAAGGGCAGCAGTACGGAGCTGAGGTAGCTCACCAGCAGGAAGACGGCGATGATAAGCAGTCCGTAGCCCAGCCAGCGGACAAAGGTGTCGAAAGTGATAGTCTTGTCGTATGCCATAGTCTTTGAGCGTTTTTCTTGGGGGTGGCGGAGTCTGAGGAACGTCAGCTAGCCGGGCTCTGGTTGTCAGCGTCGGCGGCAATGGCCTTCTTGTAGCATTCGCGGCATAGTGGCTCGTACTCCTGTGTCTCGCCCAGCAGCACGCGCTTGTCGGAGAGCACCTTGCGGTGGCTGACGTATGCCAGCGAGCCGCACTTGACGCAGATGGCGTGCACCTTTGTCACCTCGTCGGCAATGGCGCAGAGGGCAGGCATCGGCCCAAAGGGCACACCGCGGAAGTCCATGTCGAGCCCTGCTACGATGACGCGCACGCCACGGTTGGCAAGCTCGTTGCATACGTCGACGATGCCCATGTCGAAGAACTGCGCCTCGTCGATGCCCACGACGTCGATGTCGCTGGACAGCAGCAGGATGGAAGCCGAGGAGTCGATGGGCGTCGACTGTATGTGCTTCTGGTCGTGGGAGACGACATCCTCCTCCGAATAGCGCACGTCGATCGACGGCTTGAAGATTTCCACACGCTGACGGGCGAACTGCGCTCTGCGCATCCGCCTGATCAGCTCCTCTGTCTTGCCCGAGAACATCGAGCCGCACACCACCTCTATTCTCCCTGGGCGATGTGCCTCACCGGTAAAGTTCTGTGCCATTTGTGTGCAAAGGTACGAATAAGCGAGAGAATAACCAAAGGAAAAGTTGTTTTTCTTTGTTTTTTCCGAGCGAAAGTTTCTTCGAGCAAAGCCCAATGGCAAAAAAATAAGGTGTGAAAGACGGGAAAGGAGTTAAAAGGAGTTAAAGGACATCAGTTTTGCAGGATGGAGCCTCGGATAACTGCTGCAAAAATTGTAACTTTGCTCCCAGAATATGGCAGTATTGTACATTGTGCCCACTCCGGTGGGTAATATGGAGGATATGACGCTGCGTGCCATCCGTGTACTGAAGGAGGTGGATCTGGTGCTGGCAGAGGATACTCGTACGTCGGGTATCCTGCTGAAACACTTCGACATCAAGAACCAGCTGATGTCGCACCATAAGTTCAACGAGCATGGCACGTCGGCAGCCGTTATCGACCGTTTGCTCGCTGGGCAGAACGTCGCACTTATCAGCGATGCCGGCACGCCAGGCATCAGCGATCCCGGCTTCTTTCTCGTACGCGAGGCTGTCAGGGCGGGTGTCGAGGTGCAGACGTTGCCTGGAGCGACGGCACTCATCCCAGCCTTGGTGAGCAGCGGGTTGCCCTGCGATCGTTTCGTGTTCGAAGGTTTCCTGCCCCAGAAGAAGGGGCGCCAGAGCCGGATTGAGGCATTGCGCGACGAGGTGCGGACGATGGTGTTCTACGAGTCGCCATACCGTGTGCTGAAGACGTTGCAGCAGCTGTCGGAGGTCTTCGGAGGGAATCGCCAAGCCTCCGCCTGCCGAGAGATTTCGAAGGTGCATGAGGAGAGTGTCCGCGGATCGCTGCAGGAGCTCATCGAGCATTTCACACAGACAGAGCCCCGCGGCGAGTTCGTCATCGTGGTTGCCGGGCGACAGAAAGAAGACAAATCAAATTTAAACGAAGAATAGCTATGAAGAAAATCCTGATGCTCGCGCTGTTGGCTGTTGCCGTCGGTGCATGCAATGAGAAGAAACCTGCCGGTCCTACCACTGAGGACCTGACTGAGACCGTAGAGGAGCTGACCCGCGAGAACGAGCAGCTGCGCAACGAGAGTGACGACCTGCTGTCGACACTGAACGAGATAGAAGAGGGCTTCCGCGAGATCAACGAGGCACAGGGCCGACTGACCGTCGACCGCCGTGGCGAGGGAGCCAACGCTCAGGAGCGCATCCGCGAGGACATGCAGTACATCCAGGAGACGATGGCACAAAACCGCGAGCTCATCGAGAAACTGCGCGCCCGCCTTCGCGAGAATGGCAATACCAACCAGCAGCTGCAGCGTACGCTCGACAACCTTACTGCCCAGATGGAGGAGAAAACGGCTGAGATAGCCCAGCTGCGCCAAGAGCTGGAAGCCAAGAATATCCGCATCGACGAGCTCGATGAGCAGGTTGCAACGCTGAACGAGGACCTGTCGAACCTGCAGGAGCATTCGCAGCAGCAGGAGCAGACCATCAGCCAGCAGGACCGTCGCCTCTTTACGGGATGGTATGCCATCGGCACGAAGAAGGAGCTGAAGAACGCCAACATCCTCAGTGGTGGTGAAGTGCTGCAGTCGACGTTCGATGCCTCCTACTTCACGGAGGTCGACATCCGCGACCTGAACTCCATCCCGCTGAACTACAAGAGCCCGGAGATACTGACGAACCACCCCGCCAACTCGTACAACCTGGAGAAGCTCTCGAAGACGCAGTATATCCTCCATATCACCGATCGCGATCAGTTCTGGCGTACGAGCAAGTATCTGGTGATACAGGTGAAGTAGTACAATGGCTCTCGCGCGTACATTATATAATATGCTGTTGCGCCCATGTCAACTTTATTCTTTAGAACAGCTATTATCAACTTAACAAAACACACTAACACTAATGAAGCTTAAAACTTTCTCGTGTGCACTACTGTTGGCTGGCACCCTGTCGGCACAGGCACAACACGTGATGAATGTGAACACCAAGAAGCTGGGAGCACCAGTGCAGTCGACTATGTATGGCCTCTTCTTCGAGGACATTAACTTTGCAGCCGATGGCGGCCTCTATGGCGAGCTGGTGAAAAACCGCTCCTTCGAGTTCCCGCAGTCGTATATGGGATGGCGAGTCTTTGGCAATGTGGAGCTGAAGAACGACGGACCCTTTGAGCGCTGCCCACACTATGTGGTGCTCAGCGATCCTGGGCATCGCGAGCGCAGGACGGGTCTGCAGAACGAGGGCTACTTCGGAATAGGCGTGGAGCAAGGCAAGGACTATCGCTTCAGCGTCTGGGCAAAGGCTCCTCGTGGCAACTCGCAGATTCGCGTGCAGCTCATCAACGAGCAGGCTATGACTGAGCATCAGGAGTTCGTACAGCAGACACTCGATGTCAGCGGCAACGAATGGAAGAAGTACGAGATCGTACTGAAGTCAACGCGCACAGAGCCCAAGGCTCAGCTGCGCATCTTCCTCAGCAGTGGCAATCCCGTAGCCCTGGAGCACGTCTCGCTCTTCCCTGTCGATACCTATAAGGGTCGTGCCAACGGACTGCGCCGCGACCTTGCCCAGGCGCTCGAGGATATGCATCCTGGCGTGTTCCGCTTCCCTGGCGGATGCATTGTCGAGGGCACGACGCTCGACACCCGCTACCAGTGGAAGAACACTATCGGCCCCGTAGAAAACCGTCCGCTGAACCGCAACCGCTGGGAGGACACCTTCGACTATCGCTACTTCTCCGACTATTACCAGAGCTACGGACTGGGATTCTTCGAGTTCTTCCAGCTCTGTGAGGACATTGGCGCAGAGCCGCTGCCCGTGCTCAGCGTGGGTCTGGCTTGCCAGTTCCAGAATAACAATGAGAGCGCCCACGTGCCCCTCGATCAGTTGCAGCCCTACATCGACGACTGTCTCGACCTGATTGAGTTCGCCAATGGTCCTGCCGACTCTGAGTGGGGTAAGAAGCGTGCAGAGATGGGCCATCCCGAGCCCTTCAACATGAAGTTCATCGGCGTCGGCAACGAGCAGTGGGATACGCCCTACTACGATCGTCTGAAGCCTTTCGTAGAGGCTATCCGCGCAAAGTATCCCAACATCAAGATCGTGGGTACCAGTGGCCCTGACTCAGAGGGCGCGATGTTCGACAAGGGATGGGCAGCCATGCGTGCACAGGGCGCTGACCTCGTCGACGAGCATTTCTATCGCCCCGAGGCATGGTTCCTGGGCACTCCGGAAGCCAAGCAGCGCTATGGCGAGAACTGCGGTGGACTGCGCTATGAGAACTATCCCCGCAAGGGTCCAAAGGTGTTTGCCGGTGAGTATGCCTGCCATGGACGCGGCAAGAAGTGGAACCACTACGAGACGAGTCTCTACGAGGCAGCCTTCATGACTGACCTCGAGCGTAATGCCGACATTGTCGAGATGGCAACCTACGCTCCGCTCTTCGCACACGTCGACGGATGGCAGTGGCGTCCCGACATGATCTGGTACGACAACCTCCG
>CAMNHM010000124.1 GCA_946539475.1 uncultured Prevotellaceae bacterium
CGTGCCGTTCAACATTGCCTCCTACGCCCTGCTCACCATGATGATGGCGCAGGTGGTAGGCCTGCAGCCAGGCGAGTTCATCCACACCACGGGCGACACCCACCTCTACCTGAACCACCTCGAGCAGGCCCGCCTGCAGCTGACACGCCAGCCGCGCCCGCTGCCCGTGATGAAGATCAACCCCGTCGTGAAGGACCTCTTCGCCTTCCGCTACGAGGACTTCCAGCTGGAGGGCTACGACCCTTGGCCCCACATCAAGGCCGAGGTCAGCGTGTAGAAGAAAGGGGATGGCGATGCCGTTTCGAGCGGCTAAATGTCAAAACAACAGCTCCCATCCCTTGACGGGGAGGGGAGCTGTCTAGATATGGCGCAGCGACGCTAGTTCAGCTTGAAGGTGATGGGCATTGAGAATCTTACGCGCACATTCTTTCCGTCCTGCTTGCCAGGCGTCCACTTCGGCATGGCATTGACTACGCGGATGGCCTCGGCATCGATCTCGTCGCTCACGCTCTGAATCACTTTGGCATGGCTCACCTTGCCGTCCTTCTCGATGATGAACTCCACGACGACCGTGCCCTGCTTGTTAGTCTCCATAGCGGCCTTGGGGTAGCGGACGTTCTCCATGAGAAACTTTATCACCGTTAAGTCACCAGGGAATACCGGCATCTGCTCCACCTCGTCGTAAGGCTCCTGATCGGCAGTAGGATTGGCAATGCTGATCACCCCGAGCTTCGACTTCAGCTGGGCGTCCTTACGGCCTTTCTTCACGATCTTCTTCTGCGGCTGCTGATAGACGTAGTCGTTCACGGTCTCGGCATTCAGAGCCAGGGTGATGCCCACGACGGGCACCAGGGCGAGCAGCTTCAGCAGGCTCGCGCTGCTTGATTTCTTATGTAGCATCATGGTTATGCGGTTTTTGAGGGTACTGTGACTGATGCCGTTCACGACCGAGTACCCGCAGTCGACGACGGCCTTTTGGATAAGCAGATACTGATACTGACGCATATTGATGCCTTGAGAGAGTACCGCCGCATCGGCCTCGTACTCGTGGATGGCGCGCAGGTCCTGGCGCAGCATCCACATGGCGGGGTTGAACCATTGCAGGGCGGTGAGCGTGTCAACGAGGAGCAGGTCGAGCGTGTGGCGCCGACGGATGTGTCCCCGTTCATGGGCGAGCACGGCGGCATCGAGGGCCGCATAGTCGCCGGGTGAGAGTACGATGTAGTGCATCCAGCTGAAGGGCGATACCTTCTTCTGGGTCACGCAAATCGTAATGCCGTCAGGCTGACGGTGATGCTCGCTCCTCCGGATGAGCAGCATGACCTGAGCCAGCGACCACAGCTGATGGGCCAGCGTGGCGACGACTCCTGCGAGGAATACGCCTACGGCAGCCTGTTGCCACCATGCTGCCGACGGTTCCAGCACGCCCATCGTGGGCAGCTCTGCAGCGATGCTGCCTGTCGTCGGCGACACTGTCACGGTGTGGTGGATCGTCACCACGCACAGCGGCAGCACAAACGAGGCAACTGCCGTCGCCAGCAGCACCACGCGATTGACTGTGTGGAACGTCTCGCGGCTCAGCAGCAGGCGGTAGAACATGTAGAACACCGCCACCAGCGCAGCCGCCTTCAGGTCGTATAGCAGAAACCCCAGCATAGTGATTTACGATTTACGGATTTTCGATTTTACGATTTGTTGCTTTCTATCTGTTCAATCAGTTCCTTCAGCTCTTCCACAGAGATTTTCTCATCCTTCACGAAGCTGCTCACGGCGCTGAGGTAGGAATCGTCGAAGTAGTTCTTGATGATGCCCGTCAGGCTGCTGCGACCATACTCGCGCTCGCTGATGATGGGGAAATACTGGTAGGAGGTGCCAAACTGCTTGTGGTCGACAAACCCTTTCTTCTCCAGGATGCGCACCGTGGTCGACACGGTGTTGAAGTGGGGTCGGGGCTCGTCGTAATACTCCAGCAGCTCCTTGACGAACTTGGGTCCATGCTGCCATAGCACGTCCATGATTTCCTTTTCTTTTGTGGTTAGCTTTGTCATGTCTCTTCTTTTTTTCTTTACCATTCATTACCCCCTTGCCGTTCAAAGGGGCGCGTCAGTATCTGTATCCGAGTGCAAAGTAACTAAAAGTTTTAGTTCTATCCAACTAAAAGCTTTAGTTTTTAATCTTTCTTAAGAAAAGAGATGCCCTTTTCTTAGTTGTTCACACAAGTTTTGGGAAAAACGTGCCGACGAGGGCGTGAAAAAAAGTGAGCAGGAATTTTGCTATTCCCTCGAATCTTTGTACCTTTGCCAGCAAAAAGAGGTACATTAATATGGTTACGATGATTGCCGCCGTAGCGCGCAACCGCGCTATTGGCTTCGAGAACAAGCTTATCTACTGGCTGCCGAACGACATGAAGCGCTTCCGACAGCTCACCACCGGACATACCATCCTGATGGGACGGCGGACGTTTGAAAGCCTTCCCAAGGGAGCGCTGCCCAATCGCCGCAACTGTGTGCTGACGCGCAGCCGACGGCCGTTGCCTGGCTGTGAGACCTTTGGCTCGTGGGACGAGTTCCTCATCACGTGCATGCCCGACGAGGAGATTTTCATCATTGGTGGGGCGAGCCTCTATCGTGACCTCCTCAGCAAGGCCGACCGCCTCTGCCTGACAGAGGTCGACGACGAGCCACAGCAGGCCGACACCTTCTTCCCCGACTATAGCGAGGGGTGGCAGGAGGTATGGCGCGAAGACCACGAAGCCGACGAGAAGCACAGCCATCGCTATGCCTTCGTCGACTACGAACGAGCTGTTAACTCTTAACTCTCATCTCTCAACTCTCATCTCTCAACTCTCATCTCTCAACTCTCAACTCTCATCTCTCAACTCCTACGCCTCTTCCAGCGTGAGGTCGTCGATGGGCAGCTGGCGGTCGATGGCTGAGTGGAACGAGATGATGCTCTCGCTGCGGGCCAAGCCGAGGGGCTGCAGCCTGTCGTGGATGATGGTCAGCAGGTGATGGTTGTTGTGGGCGTGGATCTTGATGAACAGGTCATAGTCGCCCGTGGTATAGTGGCACTCCACCACTTCGGGCATCTGCTTCAGCTGTTCCACCACCTCGTCGAACGACTCGGGATTCTTCAGGTTCAGTCCTATGAATGCGCAGGTCTCATACCCTATTTTCTCGGGGTCGATGATGAACTGCGATCCTTTCAGCACACCAGCATTCGTCAGCTTCTGAATGCGCTGATGAATAGCTGCTCCACTAACGTTACATGCACGTGCCACCTCGAGGAAGGGGACGCGTGCGTCGTCGGCTATCATTTTCAAAATCTGCTTGTCTAGCCTGTCAAGCTTTGGGGTTGCCATAGTCTTTTTCGATTTATGTTTGTTATTTTTTTTAGAGGGTTACTTGTTGTTTGCCCCGACGGGGCTGTGAGGCCTCTTGGCCCTTCTGGGTGGCCGAGTAGTTGATTCGCAGGGCGTTGTCCTGCCGTAGTGCCTGCTTGATGTCGCTGATGATGCCCATCGGCACGTCGCGGTCGGCCTTGATGCTGACCGTCATCCGCGCCAGGTCGTCGCTCGACATGCGGCTGCGCTCCTCGTCGAGGAACGCCTTGATGTCTTCGATCGTAGCCACCTCGTTGTTCAGCTGTATGAAGAACTGCTCGTCGCCGTCGTCCGTGGCCGTCGGCTTCCTGTCGTTCGTGCGTCCCACGTAGATGTTCACGATGCTCGCCTTGTGTCCCAGCTTCTGGATCTCCGTCCCCTGCGGCACTTCGTAGTGCACCTTCAGGTTGACCTCCCTCATGTGGGTGACGATCATGAAGAAGAACAGCACGGTGAAGATCAGGTCGGGCAGCGACGCGGTGTTCAGCATCGGCACGTCCTGCAGGCTGTCGTCTCTGCTAAAATACCTATTCCTCATAGCTCTCACTGATTCTTTGTGGATAGACCAGGGCGATGGCGTCGCGCTCTTCCTGCGAGCACTGCCCGTAGTGACGGCCGAAGCGGCTCATCGCCAGCTCGTTGCGAAGCATGTTGTAGCCTCTGACGATGGCATTCTGCATCTCGAAATAGGCGTTGTAGCTGGTGTGCCTGTCTGTCTGGATGGTGATCACGTGCCTGTCGCTGACGCGGCAGCGCCCCATCAGGTGCACTTCGCGCTCGCTCTTCTCGGGCAGCGTGGGGTCGTCGGCGGCGTTCGCCACGAACTCTGCCACCCTTTTTGGCAGCTCCTCGTAGCCGATGGGCTCACCGTTGCAGGTGATCCTGTCGTCGGCGTCGAGGACGAGCTCCATGACGTTGCGCTCCTTCACCTCCACTTCCTGCTGCTCGGTGTCGTCCTCTGCCGGCGGCAGCTGTCGCGGCAGTCCCTTGTCGGGGTCCATCGACGAGGTGACGAGGAAGAATATCAGCAGCATGAACGAGATGTCAGCTGTCGACGTTGTGTTCAACCCAGGTACTTCTTTTCTTTTCCTCCTGAACATCTTCCTCTTATTTCTTTCTCAGTGCGCCCACGATGCTGACGATGGCCAGCATGACGATGAGCACGATGGGAGTCATGATCAGCATGTCGCTGGTGCGCAGCCAGAAGGCGTCGGCGAATGCTTTGCCGTTGACCACCATCGGCTTTGTGCTGCCCAGGAGCCATGTGGCGCCCATCGTCACCACCAGCAGCGCTGCCGTCAGCAGGGCGATGCTGCGTGCCGGCACGCCGTTCTCCCTGCCGCCGTCCTTGCCTTGCAGGCGCAGGCCCCTCAACACCGACCATACGGTCAGTGCTGTTGCCACTAGCAGTAGCACGTAGATGGTGATCAGCACGAGGCTGACGAAGGTTGGCGACTCGAAGTTCATAGCTCCCCTTTCCTCTTTCCGCTCTCCGCTTTCCCCTTCATCAGGATGTCGAGCAGCGAGATGGCCGATTCCTCCATCTGCGACGTCAGCCGCTCGATCTTCGAGAGGATATAGTTGTAGAATATCTGCAGGATAATGGCGACGATGATACCGAAGATGGTCGTGATCAAGGCCACCTTCATACCCTCGGCCACGATGGTCGGGTTGATGTCGCCGGCCTCTTGTATCTGGTCGAAGGCCATCACCATTCCGATGACAGTTCCCAGGAATCCCAGCGACGGGGCAATGGCAATCATCAGGCGTATCCACGAGCAGCCTTTCTCCAGGTTGCCGCTCTGCACGGTGCCGTAGCTGACGATGTTGCGCTCAATGGTGGCGATGTCCTCGTCGGCATGCATCAGGCCTTGGTAGCAGATGCTGGCCACGGGGCCACGCGTGTCGCGACAGAGGTCCTTAGCGCCCTCGATGTCGTCGGCGGCCACCTTCTGCTCGATGTCCTTCAGCAGTTTCTTCGTGTTCACCTCTGCCAGCGTGAGGTAGATGATGCGCTCAATGCAGAGTGCCAGGCCGATGACCAGTGCCAGTGCTACTAGCGACATAAAGCCTGCCGAGCCCTCCACGAACTTCGTCTTCAGCTGGTCGTGTATTCCCATGCCTACTGCCTGGCTCATGGCCTGCAGGGCGCTCATGTCGTCCTCGCCGATCAGCTCTTCTACCGACATGTCGGCTGTCGTGTCGCCTAAGATGCTGTCGGTCAGGAGCGTGTCGCCCTGGCTGGCATCTATCGCCGTCGTCGTGGCGATGTCGGTGGATGGTGTGTCGTTCTGTGCAGAGGCTGCTGTGCCTGCCAGCAACATGCATGCAATTGCTACAGCGGCAATTAGCTTTCTCATAATCGATCGTGATGAAATTTGACTGCAAAGTTACACATTCTTTCCCACCTGTACAATTTTTCTTCTCATTTTTTGTTTTTTTTAGGCTATTATGTGTTCAAGTGTTGCATTGGCTCCCTTTCCGCCCTCTCGCCCTTCTGCAAAAAAATCGTTGCGAAGTGAGGAAAAAAGGAAAAAAATGTGTATTTTTGCAGCCTTAAAACATGGATGACGCTCATAGAAGCCAAAAGTAACATCGTAAAACGAACAAAAAAAGAATGAAAAGTTTCAAGTCAAATGCGTGGATGCTTCCACAGCCAGTGCTGATTATCGGCACTTACGACAGGGAAGGCCGGCCCAACGCCATGAATGCTGCCTGGGGCGGTCAGTGGGATATGCACGAGATCATGATCTCGCTCAGCTCTCATCAGACGACCGACAACCTTGCCGTGAATCCTGAGTTCACTGTCACCTTCGCTACTGCCGATACCTTGGTGGCTGCCGACTATGTTGGCATTGCCAGCGGCAGGAACACGCCCGACAAGATGCAGAAGACGGGCTGGACCATCGAGAAGGCTCCCAACGTGAATGCTCCCCTGTTCCGCCAGTTCCCGATGACGCTCGAATGCCGCGTGAAGCAGAAGATCGACGAGTCTGAGACGGGCTACTACCTGATAGCCGAGATCGTGAACATCCTGTGCGACGAGAAGTATCTGGCTGAAGACGGCAAACCCGACGTCGAGGCGATGGGGCTGATCACCTACGATCCTGTGCATCATCATTATATCAAGCTGGGAAATATCGTTGGCAAGGCTTTCGCCGACGGTAAGAAGCTCTGAGCGGTGACAGGGTAGGGCGGAAACGGCTTTGGCACGAATCATGAAGACGACGAAAGGCAATATCCTTCACGGCTTACGCGACGGGATGCCCATCGCCCTGGGCTATTTTGCCGTCGCCTTCTCGCTGGGAATTATTGCGGCAAAGGCAGGGCTGACGGCATCGGAGGGGTTCCTGAGCAGTTTCTTCATTCGTGCCTCAGCCGGCGAGTATGGCGTCTACACCCTGGCTGCCGTCGAGGCTGCCTACGCCGAAGTGCTGGCCATGTGCCTGGTAGCCAACCTGCGCTATATGCTGATGAGTGCGGCCCTCTCGCAGAAGATGGCGCCAGGCACTTCGTGGCTCCACCGCCTGCTGATGGCCTGCTGCATCACCGACGAGGTGTTCGGCATCTCCATTGCCCATCCGGGCTACACGCCGCCTGCCTACACCTATGCTGCCGCCCTCCTCTCCGCCCTCTTCTGGGCGTCGGGCTGTGCCGTGGGCATCGTGGCAGGCAGCCTGTTGCCGCCGACGATGGTCGTCGCCCTTAGCCTGTCGCTCTACGGCATGTTCCTAGCCATCATCATCCCCCCAGCACGGCACGACAAAAACGTGCTCTATGCCCTTCTGGCCAGCTTCGCCCTCAGTGGCGCCTGCGCCGTGGCGCCCGTCGTGAGCGAGTGGGGCAGTGGCATCCGTACTGTTGTGCTGACTGTTATCATCTCGGCTGTTGCCGCCTGGCTAAAGCCGATAGAAGTCCGTAGCGATGAGCCAGCATAGCGTCGTACTCTATATCCTCATCGGCATCCTGGTCACCAACCTGATCCGAGTACTTCCGATGGCGCTGATCCATGGGCCGATCAAGAATCGTTTCGTGCGCAGCTTCCTCTATTATGTGCCTTACGTCACCTTGGCCGTGATGACATTTCCCGACATGCTGCTGGCCACGCCCACCCCTCTGCCTGGCATTGCAGCACTCCTCTGCGGCATCGCTGCCGCCTGGTTCCGTCTAGGCCTGTTCCCCGTGGCTGCCATCTGCAGTGCCGTGGCCTATCTGCTGATGTGACTCTCCTCTTCCTCCTGCCACTCGCCCATTTTACCCTTTATCGCTCGCCCTTTATTGCTCACCCTTTATCACTCGCCAGGAACGGATGCGCTTCGCGCAGAAATTAAACAAAAATTGTTTTTCAAAATTAAACAAGACAGGGTTGGAGGCGTCACTCCGAAGCCCTTCGGGTCTTTGTCCGTCGCGGATCGACTAGTATCTCCGCTTGGGACGGGCGTAGCGCGCGCTCCACGCTGACCCGATGTCCGTCGCCCGCCGGCGCACGGGGGGTAGCTTTTGAACTACGGTGCAAAGGTACAATATTCAGATTGCGGTCTACGAATATCTTTTCTTAAAAATTGTTAACTATCATGAGGAGCCAACAGGACGACTGTAAATGCCCAAAATGACTAATGACTAATGACTGAAAATGACTACCCCGCGGGAAGTGGTTGGAGGGGTGTTCAGTCAAATTCAGTCATTAGTCATTAGTCAAAATCAATTTCGGAAAAACGCCTGTCAGAAGTACTAAAATAATAAATATATATATTTATTATTTTAGTA
>CAMNHM010000125.1 GCA_946539475.1 uncultured Prevotellaceae bacterium
TCAACTCTCAACTCTCATCTCTCAACTCTCAACTCTCATCTCTCAACTCTCAACTAATATCTGAAGAGTTCCACCTTGAGGAAGGCAGGCTCAGGACGCCCGAAGTTCAGGCCCTGCCCCGAGAAGCCCTCTTCGACGGCATAGAGCAGGTCGTAGCGCAGCTGGATCTCGTCGCCGTTCAGCCAGCGACGCTCCTGCCAGTCGCCCTTCTCGTCGTAGTCGCCCTCTGTCACCTTCGCCAGTCCTATGATGCCCTCCGTACCCTCGGCAGGCAGGAAGGTCACGCGGACGTTCGACCCCAGGAACAGGTAGTCGCTGTCGTTCTTGATGGCGATGACATATCCTATCGCCTTCGGGTCGTAGGTGCCGCCCGTCAGCTGCGGTGCGCCACCATTGCGCATACCACTTGAGACGAGCTCGCAGACGACGCGCACGTCACCCAACGCGATGGTGTCCTTCACGATCATGGGCTCGCTGCCCTTCAGCCATGCAGCGGCGATGCGCCCCTCTTCCTGTGCCTTGAGTATCTGGTCGGCTATGCGTCCGGCCTTGTTGTAGAAGCTGCGGAAGGAAGCGTTCGAGTCGTCGTCGCAGTTACGCTCGAATCCGAATGGCGAGTATCCGATGGCTCCCATGGCTCCTATGGCATAGGCAGCGTTGGCAGCGCCGTTCTGTCCTGCCCTCGACTCTGGTATGAAGACGGGGTTGCCCGACCGCGAGTAGAGTTTGAGAATCTTTGGGAAGTCGTTCAGGTAGATGTCTGGCGAGAGGATGTCGATATGAGGTGCGGCAGCCCTCCAGATATCGTGGTTCTGTGCCTGCGGTCCGCCAGAGGGGTAGTTGCCCGGACGGGTATCCTCTGGCTGCACGATCCATGCGTTGACGAACGTCGGCAGGTCGTACTCCGCCTTTCCGGCAGCGGTGATACGATCCATATAGGAAGCGTAGTGCCATGCCATGAAGATCTCGGCTGCCCGGTCGGCAGGAGCGAACACCTCTTCCCACGTACCGTCCTCGCGGCATCCGTTAGCTTCCCAGGCAGCACGCGTCTCGTCGAGCAGCGCGTCCTTATGACTGGTCAGCCAGGCGATGAGCTCCTTGGGCACAGCGCTCTTGTAGGCCGCCTCAGCCAGCGGACAGTAGTCGCGCGGATGGCCGTGCAGTCCCACCTCATTCTCCATCTGGATCATGACGACCGTCTGCTGACGGGCGTCGACCTCCTTCAGATGGCGCATCATCGCGGCGAAAGCCTTGCCGTCAGCCTCGCAGGTGGCATCGCCCAGGGTGGTGAAGATGGGGAGTGGCTTGCCCTCAGGCGTCTGTGCCAGGGGGAAGCGCTGTGTGTCGCGTTTCACCCAGGTCGGCGTGTAGCTCGTGATGCCGTTCTTCCACGATCCGAACCACAGCAGTGCGAGCTTCATGTTGTTAGCGCGGGCGTCAGCCAGCAGGTTGTCGACGACGGTGAAGTCGAACTGTCCCTCCTGAGGCTCCGTCTGCTCCCACGAGACGACGGCCAGCACCGTGTTCACGCCTGCGTCCTTCAGCTTCTCCCAGTAGGGAGCCAGGTATTCACGGCTGGACGACGTCGAGTTGCCCAGCTCGCATGCCAGCGCCAGCCAGGGACGTTCCTCGACGATGAGCTGCGTCACGTCGCCCCGTTTCTCCAGGTGTGGTCCTTGCACGTCGACAGCCTTCTCAGCCGTCTTGGGATTACATCCGCAAATCATCAGCACCATCCCTACGAACGGCACTATCAGGGACACCAGCTTGCGCCCATTAAAAATTCGGTTTGTCTTCATCATGATGATCATTTTTTAAGCGTTTTGTTTTTGCACACCTATTTCTTATAGCGGTCGAGCAGATACTGCGGCATGCGGACGACGCAGATGTTCATCGAGCGCCCGTCCTCAGAGAGCATTGCCGACTGAATCTCGATGGCGGTGCCGTCGGGCTTGAATGTCGGATGCACGTGGTCGCGGGCGGTCGTCTTGTGTCCAGCCGAGAGGAGGATGCGCTCACCCGTATGGCGGTCGATGACCCACAGCTCGCGGGCAAAGTCGTCGCCAGCCACCCAATGTCCGTCAGAGGAGCCTGCTACATGCCAGAAATTGTCGCCAGGCACCTGTCCCTCAAGCGTCAGCTCGCGGGTGCGCAGGTTGACGACGGCGATACCCGTGGCATACTCCTTCGTGCCCGCGGGTCCCCAGTCGTTGCTGGTGGCAAACGACTCCAGTCCGTCGATCTTCTTCTTCTCATCCTTGTTGATGGGGCGATGGCCGAGGATAGCCAGCACCACCTCGTCGGCGCTGATGACAGCCTCGTGGGTCACCCAGTCGTTCTCCGTCTCACGATAGACGGGTCTGAGATCCGTTCCGTCGGCATTGCATACCCATGCTCTCGTAGGAGCCTTTCCGCCTGTCTCCCAGCAGAAGACGACCTCGCCCGGATGCCATGGATTGCCCTGTATGTGGCCTACCTTGAAATGGACGGCACAGACAGGCTTCGACACGCCCGTCTTCAGGTCCATGATGCCTATTCCGCCAGGCCCGGCTCCCATCTTGCGTGGTCCGAAGTTGGAGGCGATGGGCTCCTTGATGGGCATCTTGCGGGCGTACTCCTTGTCCAGTCGGAAGTAGACGGCCTGCTCGCTGCCGTCGAGGGCCATGTCGCCCTCGGTGCACATCTCAGGAGGTATCACGCCGCAGAGGCGCTCATAGGCGTCCTTCTTCTTCAGCTTGCCTGCCTGGGAGTCGGCAAATAGTTTCTCGAGGTTGATCTCCACCACCTGCATGCCCGTGCGCTTGCCGTCCTTGTCCTTGGCGTTGCGCATGACGTAGAGGTTCATCGAGTTACGTGCGACGCAGAGCATGCCCGTGAAGCCGCCCTCAGTCACCTGTACGATGTCGCCCGTCTCCTCGTTCACTGCCATGGCCTCACCGCGCACGCGGTTGGAGCGGAACACCACCCACTTGCCGTCGGCCGTCCACTGGTTGTGCGTCTGGTAGATTTTCGAGTCGCCGGTGCCGCTCTTGCTGGTGAGGAACACCAATTCTACACCCGTTTTGGGGTCCTTGATCACTTTACGCTCCGAGGGGAAGCGTGTTCCGATTTGTGCTGCCATCGACAGCGTGCATGCCGTGGCGATGGCTAGTGTCAACAGTCTTTTCATTTGTTTTTGTTTTAGTAGATGATTAATATTCCTCAATAACGCATGATTGCAGCCTCTCCAGCCGTGAAGCATCGGGGCATGGAGGGAGCGCTTCAAGGTTTTCCCTTCTTCAGCACCTCTGACGGCGACTTTCCGAACTCCTTCCTGAACACGTCGCGGAAGTGGGCAAGCTGGTTGAAGCCAGTCATCATCGCTGCCTCCGTCACGTTGTAGTCGCCGCTCTCCAGCAGCTGGTAGCAGTGCTGCAGGCGGAACTTGCGGATGTACTCCTTGGCGGTGAGTCCCGTCAGGGCCTTCACCTTGCGGTAGAAGGTGCTGTGGCTCATCGCCATCTTGTCGGTCATGAATGCCATGTCGAGGTCTTCGCTCATGATATTCTCGCTGATCACCTTGTCCAGACGCTCGATGAACTCCTGGTCCAGCCGGCTCATCTTGGGTGTCTCGGCAGGCTGCTCCTCTACGGCAGGGACAGCCGTCGTCGCGGTTGGCGCCGGCGCAGCGACACGGCGGCTGGTGAGCAGCTCTGCCAGCCGTCGGCGCGCCATCAGCAGGTTGCTGATGCGGCTGGCCAGCAGCTTCGCCGTGAAGGGCTTCGTCAGGTAGGAGTCGGCACCGCTGTCGTAGCCCTCCTCCTTGTCCTCGTCAGCCACCTTTGCCGTGAGCAGTATGATGGGTATGTGGCTGGTGCTCAGGTCATCCTTGATGCGGCGCGTCATTTCGATACCGTTCATCTTCGGCATCATAATGTCGCTGACGATGATATCGGGCATCTGCTCCTGAGCCAGCAGCAGCCCGTCCTCGCCGTTGCTGGCCTGGAGGATTCGGAAGTCCTCGCCGAAGGAGTCGGCGATATACTGACGGATGTCGTCGTTGTCCTCGACGATGAGCAGCGTCTGCTGCTCCGTGGCCTCCGTTGCCTCGTCGTCGGCGTCTGTCGCCTGCTCTGCCGTGGCCGTTGCCTGCGTCTGGTCCTCCTTGTGCAGGGCGTTGGGATAGGTGCTGTTGATGTTCAGCGCCATGTTGAAGCAGCTGCCCTTGCCCTCGTCGCTCTCTACGCTGAGGCGCGCCTGGTGGAGGTCGGCAAGCGACTTCACCAGCGCCAGCCCGATGCCCGTGCCCGATGCCTGGTGACTGCCCTTCGCCTGGTAGTAGCGGTCGAAGATGTGGGGCAGCGCCTCCCTCGAGATGCCGAAGCCCGTATCGGCGACGGCGATGTTGAGCATCTCGCCCACGACCCTCGCCGTGACGGTGATAGAGCCGTGCTCGGTGTACTTGATGGCGTTGGAGAGGAAGTTATTGATGACTGTCGCCACGATCTCCGAGTCGAAGTACACCAGCGGCAGGTCGTCGGGGATGTCGTACGTGAACTGCACCTTCGGGTTGCGATAGAGCTCCTTATAGTTCAGGCATATCTCGCGCAGGAACTGTCCCAGGTCGCCACGCGCCACCGTCAGCCGGCGGTTCTGCGTCTCTGTCTTGCGGAACTCTAGGATGCCGTTGATCAGGTCGCGCAGGCGGTAGGCACTCTTCTGAATCATCGACACACGCCGCTTGCTGGCCTGCGACAGCTCCTGGTCGTCCATGAGGTCTTCCAGCGGCCCGAGGATGAGCGTCAGCGGGGTGCGCAGCTCGTGGGTGACGTTGGTGAAGAAGCGCAGGCGCTCCTCGTTCAGCTCCTGTTTCTGCTGGTTCTCGCGACGCTGCATCTCCAGCGAGTTGCGCAGCATGAGCTTGCGCTTGTACGACCACTGGGCGTACCACAGCCACGCTGCCACTGCCAGTGCATAGACGAGGTAGGCCCACCACGAGCGCCAGAACGGCGGACGGATATATATCTTCAGCTCTGCCTGTGTCGCCTCGTCCCAGTCCTGGCTCTTCAGCTTTCCGCGCAGGATGAAGGTATAGTGCCCAGGACTGAGTCCGCGGAAGACGACGTCCTGGTCGTTGTTGATGTAGTACCACTTGTTGTCCATGCCCTTCATCATGTAGCTGTACTCGTCGCGACCCTGCTGTGCGAAGTTGCGCAGGGTGAACGCCAGCCGCAGCGTGTTCTGGTCGTAGCTCGTCGTCACCTGCCCGTGCTCGTCGGCTGTCAGCCGCTGTATCTGGGTGTCGCTACCCACGGGGTTGTACGCCTCGCAGGTGATGATCTGCACCTGCGATGCCTGTGGCTCTGCTCCAAAGTCCATCGGGTTGAGCCAGCACAGTCCGTTTGCCGAGCCGAACATGACGGATCCGTTCACCGACGTGATGGCAGCGCCGATGGCGAAGCCGTTCAGGTAGATGTTTCCGAAGGAGCTGTAGTTATAGAAGCGTCCGCGCTGACGGTCCAGGCAGGAGATGCCCGAGAAGGTGCTCAGCCAGATGCGTCCGGCGGCGTCCTGCTGCAGGGCGCGCACGTGGTTGTCGGCCAGCCCCTGGCGGCTGTCGTAGATGTGTACGTCGTCCATCTGCATCGGGTTTCCGATGTGTACCAGTCCTGCTGCCGTTCCCAGCCACACACCCCGCTCGCGGTCGCGGATGGCGTGGTTCACCTTGTCCGTGGGCAGGTCCCTGGGGAAGCGCAGCGACTTGTACTGCTTTGTGGGCAGATTAATAATGTACGCGCCCGTGCCCTGCGTGCTGAGGAAGAGGTCCTCGCTGCTCATCCATAGGAAGGCCGTCACGGGGGCATTGTTCGTGATCCGGCTGATGGCATCCTCGTAGGTGACGTGCCCGTCCTTATAGCTGTACACGCCGTACTCCGAGCCTATCCACACGCGCCCCTCGGCGTCCTCGCCGAAGGAGTGGATGTCGGAGGCATCGTGGCCAATGTCGATGCGCTCGAAGCGTCCCGTCTCAGGATGGAACAGCACGACGCCCTCGTCTTCCATGCCCAGCCATACGTCGCCGCGCTTGTCGACCAGCAGGCTGCGTGGGAAGGAGTGCTCGCGGTTGGCCATGCTGCCTAAGGGCCATCGCTCCAGCCGCTTGTCGGCATCCCATACCGACAGCTCGTCCTCGCAGCCAATCCAGTAGCGCCCCTTGCTGTCCGTGGCGAAGGAGTAGACGGGCGCCATGTGCTCCTTGCTGTCGGCGCCGATCATGCCTAGGGGCATCCGCTGCGCGCTGATGAAGTCGACGCCGTTGCTGTGGTTGCCCAGCCAGACGTTGCCAAACTCGTCCTGGGCGATGCTGCGCACGTTGATCGACGACGACTGCACGCTGACGTTCTCATAGCACAGCTCGCCGTCGCTGTGCGGCGACCGCAGGTTCAGCACGCGCAAGCCGCCCATGTCAGAAGCCACCCATAGCGTGCCGTCCAGCATCTCGTGTATGTCGTAGACGTTCTCGTCGTGGTTGCCCTCCTGCTTCACCAGAGTGAACTGCCCGCTCATCGGGTTGAAGAGCGCCAGCCCGTGGTCGGTGCCCACCCAGATGCGCCCGCCGGAGTCCTTCATGATGCAGCGCACGTTGTTGCCGGGCAGGCTCCGTTCGTCGTCAGGCTGATGAAGGAAGCGCTGCTGCGAGCCGTCGCTGAGGCTGACGATGCTCATGCCCAACTGGCTGTGCCCGATGTAGAGGTGCCCCGCACCGTCGTCCATGCAGCAGCGGTTGCCGAGGTACTCTGACAGCTGCTGGTCGCGCGCCGACATCGTCGAGCAGTCGAGATACTGCACGCGGCCGTTGCCATAGACCACCCACACGCCACGGCCGTCGCCGGCAGGCGCGATATCCTCGACGCTGCTGAACAGCAGGTCGCCGTCCTCCGGGCGCACCACCTCACCCTTCGCCGCATCGTAGGTGCACAGGCCCGTCTCCGTGCCGATGAGCATGCGCCCCGACGCAGCATGATAGTAGAGCGCTGCCACACGCTGCCCGTTGTGGCTGGAGTCTGTCGGCAGCACCCTGCACCACCTGCCGGCAATCCTGTTCAGCCCCGACTCCGTGGCGGCCCACACATAGCCGTTGCCGTCGACGCAGAGGCTGAGCACGAAGTCGTTCGACAGTCCTTCGGCGGAGGTCACCCGGCGGGTGACCCTCATCGTCTGTGCCTCGGCAAGTGCCGTGCAGAGCAGGAAGGCAACAATATAAAGCAGTCGTGCGAGCATATTATCTATAGTGAGTTTGTTTCTGCTTGCAAATATACGAAAAAAAGTTCGATAACGCGCATCCATTGTCGTCTTTTTCCACAAATGACGAAAAACTGTCCCTTCTTTGACCGATGAGCGCACCGTTTCTCAGTCATCGCCATCGCCGCCCGTCATGTGAGCGCAAATTTGCGCCCACACAGCTGAAATTTCAACCCAGATCTCGACGACGGCTGAAACTTCAGCCATTGACGCCCTACCCATGCAGGCTATCACGCGCATATAGCCTGCATCACGTCCTAGCGTAAGATGAGGGGGGCCGTGACATGTTTGTCGTGCCGTGTACGGGGCATTTGAATGTGTGCATAAAAACAAAGATCGCTCGTCTCAACGTCGTCCGCAAACAACGACTTTCAACACTGCAAAGGTACGAAAAATTTTTGACATAAGCAAGAAATCTTTGGGATATTTTTTGACATTTTACCAACATGTGTCGCACTAGGCCACCAACAGCGCAAGCATAATACACATAGTACCATAATACCATGTTTCAACGTTTCAACGTTTCAGCGTTTCAACGTTTCATTTTGAAACTTTGTTTTGATTATAGAAAAAGAGGCATTATTAATTTTATAATATAATAATATTATAATATTATTATATTATAAGTATAAACTCTCACTTAGGAGTCGAAGTTTGATTTTATAGATGAAACGTTGAAACGTTGAAACGTTGAAACGTTGGTATTACTCATCTTTCGCAAGTTGAGGAGTTAAAGGAGTTAAGGGAGTTAAAGGAGTTAAGGACAA
>CAMNHM010000126.1 GCA_946539475.1 uncultured Prevotellaceae bacterium
CGAAAATGACTAATGACTAATGACTGATTATGACTGCGTAAACATTTGAATTTTTTGTTACTGGCTGCCTCATGCGCGATATCCGAGCATGGAGCCCGCATGGGAGAAAGTCAACCGAACCATATTTGGATTGGTTACCTATGCCGGCGAGAAAAGCGGGCAGCGCCCCTGCTGTTCGCTGCCGGCGCCGACAGCGGGTGTACGAAAAACCCCGCTACGGCCTTTCGACTTTCGCGGGGTCATAATGAAAGGAGGAAGTGGTACCTCCAGGAATCGAACCGGGGACACACGGATTTTCAGTCCGATGCTCTACCAACTGAGCTAAGGCACCATGTTGTCGCGTTCCTTTCGTTTTGCGGGTGCAAAGTTACGACTTTTTTTTCGTTTGGCCAAATTTTTCGGCAATTTTTTTTGAAAAAAGTTATTTTAGGGGGTTCCAACCCTGTGCTTTCAGGGGGAATTCCTGTCCGTCGCGGGTGATGAGGAGCTGTCCGAAGCGCTCTTCCGTGATATGTCCGATGAGGTGTACGTCGCTTATTTCCCGTACTTTCTCCAGGTCGCCGATGGGCACGGTGAACAGCAGTTCGTAGTCCTCGCCTCCGTTGAGTGCGCAGGTGGTGACGTTCATGTTCAGCTCTTCGGCCATGACAGCCGTTTGGTAGTCGATGGGCAGCTCTTTCTCGTAGATGCGGCATCCTGTGTGGCTCTGGTGGCAGATGTGCAGTATTTCTGACGACAGTCCGTCGCTGATGTCCATCATTGCGGTGGGGTGTATGCCTGCCTCTCGCAGTTGGCGTATGATGTCGCCACGTGCCTCTGCCTGTAGCTGCCGCTGCAGCAGATACTCCTTGCCTGAGAAGTCGGGCGTGGCAATCGTGGAGAGCTGTGCCCTCAGTGCGGATAGTTTTTGGCTGTCGCCGGCTTTGCTTGCCGCTGCAATCTGCTTGTTGAGGTCGTCGACCTGGCTATAGTAGACAGCTTTCTCGCGTTCCAGGAGCTGCAGCCCCATATAGGCAGCGCCCAGGTCGCCGCTGACGCAGACGAGGTCGGTGTTTCGTGCTCCGTGGCGATAGACGATGTCGTCGCGGTGAGCCTCGCCGATGCATGTGATGCTGATTGCCAGCCCTGTGAAGCTGGATGTGGTGTCGCCTCCTACGATGTCGACGTCCCATTTCTTGCAAGCCAGGCGTAGCCCTTCGTAGAGCTGTTCGACGTCTTCCACGGTGAATCGCTTGCTGAGTGCCAATGAGACGGTCAGCTGCCGCGGTGTGCCGTTCATGGCGAAGACGTCGCTGATGTTGACCATTGCCGCCTTGTATCCGAGGTGCTTGAGGTCGATGTAGGTGAGGTCGAAATGTACGCCCTCCATCAGCATGTCGGTTGTGACGAGCACCTCGCTGTCGGGGTAGTGCAGTACGGCGCAGTCGTCGCCTACGCCGTAAAGGGTGCTTTTGTTGGTGGGGGTGATGTCGTTGGTGAGGCGTTCGATGAGTTTGAACTCGCCAAGTGCTGCTATTTCCATGATGGTGGTGATGTCGCTTTTTTTTATTTGAAACTGATGGTCTTGGGCTTGTCGCGCGAGGGTGCATCCTTGCGTGCCTTGTGCTCCGTGACGGCTTTTGTGAGGGTGCTGTTACGGGAGTTCTTGACGACGTAGCCCATGATGTGCTCTGAGAATTTCTCCTCCTGTCCCTGCTGCATGAATTGTATGCGCACGGGCAGTACGTAGAGGTGCTGGCGGAGCTCGTCGCTGAGTCCGATGGCATCGTCCAGGCGCACGGCGTCCTTCTCGGTGGTGATGACGATCTTGGGTGAGGGCATGGCAGCGAAGGCATTGTTGATGCGCTCTACGTCCTTTTGCGTGAAGGTGTGGTGGTCGGGGAAGGTGATGGTGCTGATGGTGGCTGTGGGCGTTGTCGTGCTGCTGTCGGCTATGATTTCCTGTAAGTCCTCCTTCATCTGTCGTGGCGATGCTATGCCCGTCAGCAGCAGCGTGTTGATGGTGGGTAGCTCGCTGAGTGTCAGCGGCTGTGCGGAGTATAGCGGCTGCAGCTCGTCGTATGCCAGGCGCGTGAAGTAGAGGTGCTGGTAGGGAAAGAGGTTCATGGCCTTGGTGATGACTCGGAACTCCATGGGCTTCAGCTCCTTCGGGCACTTGGTGATGATGACGATGTCGGCACGGTTCTTCCCGTTGAGCGGCTCTCGCAGCCTTCCTGCGGGCAGCAGCTTGTCGTAGATGATGAGGCGGTGGTAGTCGACGAGCAGGATGTTGATGCCCGGCTTCACGTAGCGGTGCTGGAAGGCATCGTCGAGCAGTATGACGTCGGGTGTGGGCTCAGACTCGATGAGCCGCCTGATGCCTTCGACGCGCTTCTTGTCGACGGCGATGCTTGCTGCGGGGAACTTGCGCTTCATCTGCAGCGGCTCGTCGCCGATGTCGCGAACGGCAGTCGTCGTGTCGGCCAGTATGAATCCGCTGGTCTTCCGCTTGTATCCGCGGCTCAGCACTGCCACGCTGAAGCGTTGCTGCAGCAGCCGTACGAGATACTCGACGTGAGGCGTCTTGCCCGTCCCGCCGACGGTAATGTTTCCCACGGCGATTACTGGGACGTGGAAGGCGCTGCTCTTGAGGATACCCACGTCGAAGCAGAAGTTGCGTAACCTCACGCCGCAACCGTAGAGCCAACTCAGTGGCAATAGGTAATCGTTGACCTTGATGAAATCGCCTTCCATGATTCTTTCCTCTGATCTGACTATGCTGAATAGCATGCCCCCTGACGAGGGGCTACTCGACTGCCACGCTGAACGGGAGGCGTGCTTGCAGAAGATTACGCTGCTGGTTGAGGCGGAGCTGCATGATGGGCTCGTAGAGGTCGCCCAGCACTTGGTGCAGCTGGCTGTCGAGATAGGACGTGGATTGCTCGTCGCTGCTGCTGAGGAGGGTGTCGAACCATCCCTCCTTGATGGGGTAGGCTTCTGAGTGATATTCGTCGAGCTTGGCCAGCTCTGCCGCCTTCTTCACGGCGTCGTCGAGCGATCCCAGTGCGTCGACGAGACGGATGCCGAGGGCGTCGGTAGCCAGCCAGACGCGTCCCTGTGCAATCTCGTTGACCTCGTCCTTCGTCATGCCGCGTCCGTTGCCCACGATCTCGAGGAAGCGCTCGTATCCGCGGTCGACGTATCCTTGCAGGTATCGTATTTCGTCGCTGTTCTCGCTGGCGAGGATGAGGTTCGTCTCGTAGTCGGTGTACTTGTTGGTCGACACGCCGTCGAAGGTGATGCCCAGCTTGTCGGTGACGAGCTCGCTGACGTTGGGGATGAGCCCGAAGATTCCTATCGAGCCGGTGATGGTTGTCGGCTCGGCGAAGATGTAGTTGGCGCCGCTGCTGATCATATATCCGCCCGAGGCAGCCGTGCCTCCCATGGAGACGACGACCGGCTTCTTCGCCTTCAGCTGTTCGATGGCATGCCATATCTGCTCGCTGGCGATGGCGCTGCCGCCGCCTGAGTTCACGCGCAGGACGACGCCCTTCACGTTGTCGTCGGCAGCCAGTCGCTGAAGGTCCTTCACCGTTGTGCTGCCCACAATGGCGTGGCCGCTGGCGATGCCGCTTATCATCTCGTCGACAATCTCGCCGTAGGCATAGTAGACGGCAATCTCGCCGCCCTTCTGGCGAACCTTCTTTGCCGGCTTCAGCCGCAGCATGTCGTCGAGGGTGAGCTGGTTGACGGTCTCGTCGTCGTTGAGGCCCAGCTTGCGCGTCACCACCCGTTTCATGTCCTCTGGGAATATTGCCCGGTCGATGAGGTGAGCGCGGAGGTAGTCGCTGGTAGAGGCGAAGACCATGATGCTGTCGTTGGCAAGCGAGTCGAGCTGCTCGGCGCTCACCTTGCGGCTCTCGCCCATCTGGGCTGTCCAGTGGTGCCAGATGCCGTTGAGGTAGGCCTCGCGCTGCTCGCGGTCGTCAGGACTCATGTCCTTGCGGGTGACGCTCTCGACGTAGCTCTTGTACTTGCCGACGCGTGCTGCCTGGTACTTGATGCCCAGCTTCTCGTAGAGCCCGGTCATGTACTCGTGCTTGCCGCCCAGGCCCTTGAAGTCGATCATGCCCGTGGCGTTGAGGAACAGCGAGTCGGCAGCCGAGCAGACGTAATAGGATGCCTGCAGCATCTGGTCGGCATAGGCATAGACCCACTTGCCGCTCTTCTTGAAGTCGAGCAGCGCGTCGCGCACCTGCTGTGCGGTGGCAGGGGCGTCGAACACGGTGGCTCCGCCCTCAATGTAGATACCCTTGATGTTGTCTTCGTCGCGGGCAAGGCGGATGGCCTTGAGAATATCGTCGAGCCCCATCTCGGAGGCATTCGCAAGACCCATAATCTGCGCCAGAGGCATTGCCGACTCTGCACGCTCGCTGACCATTCCGTTGAGTTTCAGCACGAAGACCGAATTGTCCTTAGCCTTGATTTTCGAGTCGCCACTGGCCAGCATGCCCATCAGGGTCAGTGCCATGATGAGGAGTCCGATGATTGCTACGACGATGATGCCGCAGACGGTCGCCATCACATATTTGAAGAAGTCTTTCATTGTTAATCTTTCTTTTTTTTATTCAAATCAGTGGCAAAGTTACACATTTTTTTTGTTCTATGGCATAAAAAAGCGAAATTTTTTTTCATTTCAGTTTGTACAGTCGACTTTTTTTTATAATTTTGCACGTAAAACAAATCAAAACAACGACCGTTATGAATAAGAAGCTATTGATGGTGCTCCTTCTGAGTGTGCTGTGCACGGGAGCTGTGGCAAAGAAAAAAGTGGCAAAACAACAGGAGCTATGGCCCAACGGAGAGCCGATGAGTGAGTGGTTTGCCGACACGACGAAGGTCGACGTCAGCAGCCTGGGTAAGCAGTACGTGCTGACCAGCTATGGTGTGCGCCAGGGTACTACCGATATCCAGACGCGGCAGATACAGGCAGTCATCGACAAGGCGGCCAGTGAAGGCGGCGGCGTCATCGTCGTCCCTAAAGGCACGTTCTACTCAGGCAGCCTCTTCTTCAAGCAGGGCACGCATCTCTGTATAGAAGAAGGTGGCGTGCTGAAAGGCTCCGACCGCATTCACGACTTCGAGATCCGCCAGACGCGCATCGAGGGGCAGACGTGCAAGTACTTCGTCGCCCTGGTCAATGCTGACGGCCTGGACGGCTTTACCATCTGCGGAAAAGGAACCATCGACGGTAACGGACAGGACTACTGGGAGGAGTTCTGGATTCGCAGGCAGTGGAATCCGCAGTGCACGAACAAGGACGCTCAGCGTCCGCGCCTGACGTACATCTCCAACAGCCGGAACGTCACCATACAGGACGTGCGGCTCATTAACTCGCCTTTCTGGACGAACCATATCTATCGTTGCGACCACGTGCGCTACCTGGACCTCTACATCTATTCTTCCACCCAGGGCATCAAAGGCCCTTCGACGGATGCCATCGACATCGACGCCTGTCACGACGTGATGGTCAGGGGCTGCTATATGAACGTCAACGACGATGCCGTGGTGCTGAAGGGCGGCAAGGGAACATTCGCCGACAAAGCCCCGGAGAACGGGCCCTGTTATAATATCCTTGTCGAGAAATGCCATTATGGCACGGTGCACGGCTGCATGACGCTAGGCTCGGAAAGTATCCACGACTGGAACGTCATCATGCGCGACTGTGTGGCCGACGATACCAACAACGTGCTCTGGCTGAAGATGCGTCCCGACACGCCGCAGCACTATGAGTACGTGCTGGTGGAGAACTTCACGGGCAAGTGCCGCAACTGCCTGCTCATCCGTCCCTGGACGCAGTTCTACGAGAAGCAAGAGCGCGAGGACATGCCGCTAAGCCAGTGTAATGACATCACCTTCAGGAATATCCGCATGGACTGTGGCACCTTCTTCAATGTTGCCGGGTCAGACAAGTATGCCTTGAAAAACTTTACGTTCGACGACGTCGACGTTCAGGACAAGGCTCGCCAGAAGGCCTTCACTGAGCGTCCCGTCGACAACCTGATCCTGAAGAAAGTCGTCGTGAACGGGGAGACGGTGCAATAGGCGGCAAAAAATCAGGTGAACTCTTTGTCGTTCCGTTTTTTCTTCGTAACTTTGTAGCCGAATATACATTATTAATTATATTAAAAACAACTACAATGGCAAAAATTGTAACACTTGGCGAGATTATGCTCCGCCTGTCGCCTCAGGGCAACGACCGTTTCATCCAGAGTGAATCCTTCCGCATCATACCCGGTGGCGGCGAGGCTAATGTGGCTATCTCGGTAGCTAACTACGGACATGAGGCTTACTTCGTCTCGAAGCTGCCGAAACACGAGATCGGACAGATTGCCGTGAACGCGCTGCGCCGCTATGGGGTGAACACCGACTTCGTGGCTCGTGGCGGCAGCCGCATCGGACTCTATTATGCCGAGACGGGTGCCTCGATGCGTCCTTCGAAGGTGATCTACGACCGTGCCCATAGCGCCATCGCCGAGGCTACGCCAGAGGACTTCGACTTCGACAAGGTGATGGAGGGCGCTCAGTGGTTCCACTGGAGCGGCATCACCCCGGCTATCAGCGACAATGCTGCCGAGCTGACGCGTCTGGCCTGCGAGGCAGCCAAGCGTCACGGCGTGACAGTGAGCGTCGACCTGAATTTCCGCAAGAAGCTGTGGACCTCTGAGAAGGCTATCTCGATCATGCGTCCGCTGATGAAGTATGTCGACGTGTGTATCGGCAACGAGGAGGACGCTGAGCTCTGCCTGGGCTTCAAGCCCGATGCTGACGTCGAGGGCGGTCAGACCGATGCTGCCGGGTATGAGGGCATTTTCCGTCAGATGATGCAGGAGTTTGGCTTCAAGTATGTCGTCTCGACGCTGCGCGAGTCGTTCAGTGCCACGTATAACGGCTGGAAAGCCCTTATTTACGACGGCAAGGAATTCTACCAGTCGAAGCGTTATGAGATCAACCCGATCATCGACCGCGTAGGCGGAGGTGACTCGTTCTCAGGCGGACTCATTCATGGCTTGCTGACGAAGGCTACACAAGGCGAGGCCTTGGAGTTTGCAGTTGCTGCATCAGCCTTGAAGCATACCATCAACGGCGATTTCAACCTGGTGACCGTCGACGAAGTAGAGAGCCTTGCAGGAGGTAATGCTAACGGGCGCGTACAACGTTAATCAAGAACGATGAAACGTTTTGAGTATAAAGTCATAACACGTATCTTAGGCGTAGAGAAACGTCTGAACGAACTGGGCTATGAAGGCTGGGAACTCGTAGCCTGCGATGGTGGTTCCTATGTTTTCAAACGTGAATATACTGATTAAACGACAATGGCAAAATTTGATAAGATAGCCGTACTGAAGAAAATCGGCGACACGGGTATGGTGCCCGTGTTCTACAACAAGGATCTGGAGACCTGTAAGAATGTGGTGAAGGCCTGCTACGAAGGTGGCGTCCGCGCATTCGAGTTTACTAACCGCGGCGACTTTGCCCAGGAGGTGTTTGGCGAACTGGTGAAGTGGGCCGATACGGAATGTCCTGAGCTCGCATTAGGTATCGGTAGTGTCGTCGACGCGCCTACCGCTGCCCTTTATATCCAGCTGGGAGCATGTTTCGTCGTAGGTCCGCTGTTCAATCCCGACATCGCCCCCGTCTGCAACCGTCGCCTCGTGCCGTATTGCCCCGGCTGCATGACAGTCTCGGAGATTGGCAAGGCTCAGGAGCTGGGATGCGACCTGACGAAGGTGTTCCCAGGCGACGTCGTAGGTCCTAACATGGTGAAAGGCCTGAAGGCTCCGATGCCTTGGTCGAAGATCATGGTCACGGGAGGAGTGTCGCCCGACGAGGAGAATCTCACCCGCTGGTTCAAGGCTGGCGTGTTCTGCGTCGGCATGGGCTCGAAACTGTTCCCCTCAG
>CAMNHM010000127.1 GCA_946539475.1 uncultured Prevotellaceae bacterium
ACGGCATCGTCATCAACAAGTGCGACGGCGACAACGTCGACCGCTGCCAGATGGCAGCTACCAACTTCCGCAACGCACTCCACTTCTTCCCCATGCCAGAGAGCGGATGGACGCCAAAGGTGCTCTGCTACTCAGGATTCTACGGCACGGGCGTCAAGGAGGTATGGGACATGATCTACCAGTACTTCGACTTCGTACGCGCCAACGGCTACTTCGACTATCGGCGCAACGAGCAGTCGAAATATTGGATGTACGAGAGTATCAACGAGCACCTGCGGCTGAACTTCTACAACAACCCGCTCATACGCCAGCAGCTGAAGCTGGCTGAGCAGACCGTTCTCAGCGGCCAGAAGACAAGCTTCGTAGCTGCGCAGCAGCTCCTCGACCAGTATTTCGATGAACTAACACGCTCGAATAATCCGTAAATAGTAAATCGTAAATCCGTAAATAGTAAATTCCCTTTGGTGTTACAAATAGAAATCGACAGCGACAGCGGCTTCTGCTTCGGCGTGACGACAGCCATCCGCAAGGCGGAGGAGGAACTGGCTAAGGGCCACACACTCTACTGCCTCGGCGACATCGTGCACAACGGCATGGAGTGCGAACGCCTGCGGCAGATGGGGCTTATCACCATCAACCACGACGACCTGCAGCACCTCCACAACACGAAGGTGCTCCTACGGGCACACGGCGAGCCGCCTGAGACCTACCACCTGGCGCAGCAGAACAACATCGAGATCATCGATGCCACATGCCCCGTCGTGCTACAGCTGCAGCGACGCATCAAGAAGCAGTACGAGGCATCGAAAGAGGCGCCCACGAGAAACGCCGCTCAGATTGTCATCTTCGGAAAGAAGGGACACGCCGAGGTACTGGGACTCGTAGGACAGACAGACGGCAGCGCCATCGTCATCGAGAGCGCCGACGAGGTGGTGAAGCTCGACTTCACGCGCGACATCTTCCTCTACTCGCAGACGACGAAGAGCCTCGACGAGTTCCACCGCATCATCGAATACATACAGTCGCACATCGCGCCAGAGGCCGTCTTCCGCAGCTTCGACACCATCTGCCGATCCGTGGCCAACCGCATGCCCAACATCACTCAATTCGCGGCACGCCACGACCTCATTCTCTTCGTCTGCGGCAGGAAGAGCTCCAACGGCAAGGTGCTCTTCAACGAGTGCCTCAGCGTAAATCCCAACGCACATCAGATAGAGGGCCCCGAAGAGATCGACCCCGCATGGCTGCAGGGCATCTCGACAGTGGGCATCTGCGGAGCCACCTCCACGCCCAAGTGGCTCATGGAGCAATGTCGCGACGCCATCCTAAAACCATAAAAAAAATCATTATGACAATGAAAAGACTACTATCCACCGTCACAGCCATCGTAGCCTGCCTCAGCATGCAGGCGCAATACTACGACATCGTGCCAAAGCCGCAGACCGTCACCCTCGACGACAAGGGGCGCACCCTCGCCATCGACGACACCACACCCATCGTCGACCGCGTCAACGCCAAGATTGCCAACCCCGAGGGATGGCGCATCGTCGTCGACAAGCAGGGGATAGCCGTAGAGGGCAGCTCCGCCGCCGGCATCTTCTACGGTCATCAAGCCCTGCGGCAGGTGATGGCCACCCACCCGCAGCAACTGCCCTACGCCGTCGTCGAGAACAGCCCGCGGTTCGCCTATCGGGGCATGCACCTCGACATCTGCCGACACTTCTTCCCCAAGGACGTCGTCAAGCGCTACATCGACATGATGGCACTCCACGGGATGAACACCCTGCACTGGCACCTCACCGACGACCAGGGATGGCGCGTGGAAATCAAGAAATGGCCACGACTGACGCAGGTGGGAGCATGGCGCGACCGCACCGTCATAGGCCGCAACATGGGACTCTACGACCATACCATGTACGGAGGATTCTACACACAGCGCGACATCCGCGAGATCGTCAGCTACGCTCAGGAGCGACACATCACCATCATCCCCGAGATCGACATGCCTGGCCACATGGTGGCCGCCCTGACGGCATACCCCGAGCTGGGATGCACGGGAGGCCCCTACGAGGTGTGGCCCGACTGGGGCGTCAGCGACGACATCCTCTGCGCCGGCACGCCCCGCGTCTACGAGTTCCTCACCGATGTCTTCACGGAGCTCATGGACCTCTTTCCCTCACGCATCATACACATCGGAGGCGACGAGGCTCCGAAAGTACGATGGAAGGCATGCCCCAAGTGTCAGCAGAAGATGCGACAGGAGCACATCGACAACGAAGAGCACCTGCAGGGCTACATGGTGCGATTTATGGAGCAGCTCTTCAGCAGCCACGGACGTGTGCTCATGGGATGGGACGAGATCATGGACTGCAACATCCCCAAGACGGCCGTCATCATGAACTGGCGCGACTGGAAGGGCGTCGGCGACCCCGCCGTGAAGGGATTCGACTGCGTACGCACGCCGAACAGCACCCTCTACTTTGATTTCTACCAGCGCCCGCAGAACGACTGGTCCAACACGACACTCATCGGAGGCTACTCGCCGCTGGAGAAGGTCTACGCCTACGAGCCGGCTCCCGACTCGCTCACGGCTGAGCAGAAGGCGCACGTGCTAGGCCTGCAGGCCAACCTCTGGACAGAGTACATCGCCTACCCCGAGCTCATCGAGTATCAGGTGCTGCCACGTATGGCGGCGCTGGCCGAGGTGCAGTGGATACAGCCCGAGCGCAAGGACTATAACGACTTCAAGCAGCGACTGCAGCGACTGCTCAGCATTTACGATGAGGAGGAATGGAAGTACTGCCACGTAGACACAAAAATCGAGAAGTAAGAGATAATAGTCGAGAAGCCTGAAGAATGATGCGACTAGTACACATCTTTATATATGTAGTGCTGCTGGGCATGAGTGCCTGGGGACAACGCCCTGACAGAGCGAAGCTATCGCCCTGGCTGCGACAGATCGTCCGGGGGCAGAACACGGTGTCATCACAGGAGGGGCCTTTCCGACAAAAAGCTCAGCAGCAGAGCCCACTGGTGCATGCCTTCGTCCGCCTGACTCCCGACGGCGACAAGGCTCTCAGCGAGTATGGCTGCCAAAGTCTGGCGTCCTACGGCAGCCTACATATTGCCAGCATCCCCATCAACAGGCTCAGCGCAATGTCACACGACCCTCGAGTGCTGCGAATAGAGGCACGTCCCTCCAACCGCCTGCTCACCGACTCGATGGCCATCCACCTGAATGCCACCGACATCTACCAGGGGCGCAACCTTCCACAGGCATACACAGGACGCGGTGTCGTCATGGGACTGATGGACATCGGATTCGACCTCACACACCCCAACTTCTACTCCAGCGACACCACCGACTATCGCATCCGGCGATTCTGGGACCAACTCTCGCAGGACACCGTCGGCAGTCCATTCCCCGTGGGACGCGACTATACCACACGGCAGGAGCTCCTCGCACTGGGACACTCACGCGACGGTCTCGACTTCACCCACGGCACCCACACGCTGGGCATCGCAGCCGGCAGCGGATACCACTCACGATTCCAGGGCATGGCTCCAGAGAGCGACATCTGCCTCGTGGCAAATGCCGTCAGCGACGACCTGCCATACATCGACTCCGCCGACGTCTACAAGTACACCTTCGCTACCGATGCACTCGGATTCAAGTACATCTTCGACTACGCAGAGTCTGTACACAAGCCCTGCGTCATCTCCTTCAGCGAGGGAAGCCCACAGGACTTCTACGGCTACGACCAGCTCTACTATGCCATGCTCGACAGCCTCACTGGTCCAGGACGCATACTCGTGGCAGCAGCAGGCAACGAGGGCGCCGTCAAGTCGTATATCCACAAGCCACGCGGCACACTCTCAGCAGGCACCTTCCTACGTCACAGCGACACGACGATGATCGTCACGCTACGCTCACGCGAGGAGTTCATAATCAGGGTCGTGGCCTACAACAATCCCCACGACACACTCCTCATCCCCTCCTCCGACATCCTCCTGCAGCAGGACTCCACGCTGCTGCTACAGACACCGAGCCTACGGCTGCTGGCAGAGGCATTCACATCTTGCTATGACCCCCGCGACATCTGCTATGACATCACGTTCACCACACCCCTCCCCATCGGAGCACAGCCACGGCTGTCGATCGAGATGGTAGGCAGCGATGCCGACGTCGACCTGTGGCGCGTCAACGGACAGCTGACCACCTACCCCGACAACCCGCTGCTCGCCGACGGAGAGACCACACACAACATCCACTCGCCATCCAGCGCGCCATGCGTCATCAGCGTCGGAGCAACAACCTACCGCGACCATATCGTCAACCTCCACGGCGACACGATGGCCTACTGGCGAGGCGACGGAGGCATACGGACAGACTTCTCCTCCGTAGGACCCACCATGGACGGACGCACAAAGCCCGACTGCGTGGCGCCTGGCAACAACATCTTCTCGTCCTACAGCAGCTTCTTCATCGAGAACCATCCCGACTCCCCCGACCTAAAATGGAACACGGCCGAGTACACCTTCCAGGGACGACCCTATGCCTGGACGGCCAACAGCGGCACGTCGTCGTCAGCACCTGCCGTGGGAGGAGCCATCGCCCTCTGGCTGCAGGCATGCCCCACACTCACGCCAGACGACGTGCGCACCATCCTACAGCACACCTGCCGACACAACGACCCGTCGCTCGACTACCCCAACAACTACTACGGCTATGGTGAGCTCGACGCCTACGCGGGGCTCCTCGAGGCACTCCGACTGACGGAGCACATCGACCAGCTGCCACGCCAGCACACCAGTGCCACCGTCAGCCTGCGCCCAGGCGCCCTCACCGTCACCCTCCCAGAGCCATGCGCCACGCCGCTGCCCCTCCGTCTCTACGACCTCAGCGGCCGACCACTGCTCTCCGCCACCATCCCCGCTGCCACCCAGTGCCACGATGTCAGCCTGCCACCGTTGTCTCCCGCCGTCTACGCCCTCGTCGTCGGCAACACCTCAACCCTCATCCGCATCGCCCAGTGACACCAGCCTACGAAAGACTCTCGACTGCAATACAACGCGCCTCGCACCTCCTACCCCTCATCATGGCATGGCTCGTCGGCAGCGCAACCAACGCCCAGCAGCGTTACGAGTCAACCATCGTCGACAGCACAACAGGCGAGCCACTGCCCTATGCCAGCATCACCACCAACAACAGCCACCGCAGCGCCACCATCAGCAACGCCGAGGGAACCTTCAGCATCACCTGCATGCCCACCGACAGCCTACAGCTATCGATGACTGGCTACAGCAAACGCACTCTCAAGGCTGCCGACCTGAGCGACACCACCAGCCTCGTGCCCACAGAAAAACTACTCAGCGAGCTGCTCGTCAAACCACTCAAGCTGCACAATTTCATTCGTCAGACCACCAAGGAGACACTAAGCCAGACAAAGCTGCATGCTGACAGCACCGCCACATTCTACTATCGACAGACATCCTTCTGCGACACCACCTGCAACGAGTTCTTGGAGGCATTCCTCACAGCACAGCCAGCCGTAGAGCTGCGACAGCCCACGCTCCTCACAGGACGCTATGCCGCACTGCCACCCGACAGCATCCATCCCTACGCCTACTATCGCAACTACTACACCTTCTCGCAACTACAGCTCGTAGACAAGAAACGAGAGCACGACCCCGACGAGACAATCATACCACTGACATACTACTACCGCAACTACTACCACGTCGACCACAGCTACACCTTCGACCAGCAAGGCAACAGCCTCGTCGTCATCAACTTCACGCCACGTGAGAAAATCCGTCGACCCATCCTCGCAGCGACACTCTACGTCGACGAGCAGACATGCCACATCAGGAAAGTCGTAGGACACGGCGTCAACACCTTCATCCGCACAGGCACCTGGCTGCAGGAGTCCTACGACGACGACAGCCGTCCATACTTCACACAGATCATCCACACCGACTTCCAATTCACCATCACCATGACAGAGCGCCGCGGATTCACCGAGATAGAGTCCATACACGTCGTCACCACCCACGACGACGACAACGGCAGCAGCATCACCACCAGCACACTACTCTACAACGTCGCCCCTGACACCCCGTCAGCCAACAGCGGTAACCCCCTGCCTTTCTACGGTCACCTACACAAGCAAATAGAGGCGCAAGGCTACTCCCCCGACTTCTGGTCACAAAACGAGATCGTCCGCCGCACACCCCTAGAGCAAAAGGTCGTCGCTCTCTTCACCACCGCCCACCTCTTCGGACAATTCTCCACCCCCTAGTCAGACAGCATTTGGATTAAAGTTAGCAGCAGAAAAGTGTGCTTTTTCACATCAATCTTCTGCTACTTTCCATACCACGCGACGTGACTTTGAGATACAAAGTGGGCTTCTCGCGCTACCAAAACAAGTTGTTTTGGTCTTCAAAGAAGCATACTTTGATAACCAAAGTGGCCTACTTTGCTTACCAAAACAACTTGTTTTGGTGTCGCGGGTAGCCTTCTTTGTAGACCAAGGACCTAAGGTAGCATCATGCAAGTGCCTCCCAGACGTGCAAAAAGAGACGTATTAAGGCTGCCTCCCCTAGCCTATTTGAGTTAACCAAATGAAGATTTAGGATACTATCGCACTGAAAGCCGCAAATAAATTTGCATTTTCGCTCACTTATTCGTACCCTTGAGCTGACGCTCGAAGATACTCTCGTTCGGAAAATCGCAAATAAATTTGCATTTTCGCTCACTTATTCGTACCTTTGCAGGCAAAATCGAAAGAACATGAGTATTGAGACATTGATTAGCAAGACAGTCGGCGAGGCAGTAAAGGCACTCTACGGCATGGAGGCAACAGATAAGATGTTGCAACTACAGAAGACGAGAAGCGAGTTTGAGGGTAACATGACACTGGTGGTGTTCCCCTTCGTGCGAGCAGCAAAGAAGAACCCCGAACAGACGGCACAGGAGATAGGACAGTACCTCGTGGAGAACTGCTCAGCAGTGGAGAAATTCAATGTGGTGAAGGGATTTCTGAACCTGAGCGTGAGCCAGCACGCCTGGCTGGAGCTGCTGCAGCAGATTGACCAGGACGAGAACTACGGACACAAGAGGGCACTGGAAGAGAGCCCGCTGGTGATGATCGAATACTCCAGCCCGAACACGAACAAGCCGCTGCACCTGGGCCACGTGCGCAACAACCTGTTGGGATGGTCGCTGGCCCAGATTATGGAGGCCAACGGCAACCGCGTGGTGAAGACGAACATCGTGAACGACCGCGGCATACACATCTGCAAGTCGATGCTGGCATGGCAGAAATGGGGCAACGGCGAGACACCTGAGACGAGCGGCAAGAAGGGCGACCACCTGATTGGCGACTACTACGTGCTGTTCGACAAGCACTACCGCGAGGAGGTGAAGGAGCTCGTGGCCGGGGGCATGGACGAGGAGAAAGCTAAGCAGGAGGCGCCGCTGATCAAGGAGGCTCACGAGATGCTGGTCAAGTGGGAGCAGGGCGACCCCGAGGTGCGTGCCCTCTGGGAGACGATGAACAGCTGGGTGTATGCCGGCTTCGACGAGACGTACCGGAAGATGGGTGTCTCGTTCGACAAGATATACTATGAGTCGCAGACCTACCTGAAGGGTAAGGCCAAGGTGGAGGAGGGCCTCGCCAAGGGACTCTTCTTCCGCAAGGACGACGGCTCGGTATGGGCCGACCTCACCGACGAGGGTCTCGACCAGAAGCTGCTGCTGCGCAGCGACGGCACCAGCGTCTACATGACGCAGGACATCGGCACCGCCGAGATGCGCTTCCAGGACTACCCCATCGACAAGATGATCTACGTCGTGGGCAACGAGCAGAACTACCACTTCCAGGTGCTCTCGCTGCTGCTCGACCGTCTGGGCTTCAAGTGGGGCAAGG
>CAMNHM010000128.1 GCA_946539475.1 uncultured Prevotellaceae bacterium
TCGGTGATATAGCGGTTGCCGATGCGGGCGAGGTTCATGGCCTCGAACTGTGCATCGCGGAACTTGAACTGCTCGAGCAGCGTCTCCACCTTCTGCTTGACATCCTTGAACTCCTCGATGGCCTTCAGGTCGACATCCAGCAACTCGCCACGCTCAGGTACGATCCCCTCCCAGTATTTCCACGTGAGCTGCAGGGCACGGTTAACGAAGTTGCCATAGACAGCGACGAGCTCGTTGTTGTTGCGCTCCTGGAAATCCTTCCATGTGAAGTTGTTGTCCTTCGTCTCGGGAGCATTGGCAGTGAGCACATAGCGCAGCACATCCTGCTTTCCGGGGAAGTCCTGTAGGTACTCATGCAGCCACACGGCCCAGTTGCGCGAGGTGGAGATCTTGTCGTTCTCAAGGTTCAGGAACTCGTTGGCGGGCACGTTGTCGGGCATGATATATTTCCCGTGGGCGCGCATCATCACGGGGAAAATGATGCAGTGGAAGACAATGTTGTCCTTACCGATGAAATGGACCAATCGCGTGTCGTCCTGCTGCCACCATTTCTCCCACGATCCCCAGCGCTCGGGGTCGCGCTCGCAGAGCTCTTTCGTGTTGGAGATGTAGCCGATGGGAGCATCGAACCATACGTAGAGCACCTTTCCCTCAGCGCCTTCGATGGGTACGGGAATGCCCCAATCGAGATCGCGCGTCATTGCGCGTGGCTGCAAATCCATATCAAGCCACGATTTGCATTGTCCATAGACGTTCGGGCGCCATTCCTTGTGCTCCTCCAGAATCCACTGCTTGAGCCACTCCTGATACTCGTTGAGCGGCAGGTACCAATTCTTCGTCTCCTTCAGCACGGGCGTAGAGCCGCTGATGGTCGAGCGAGGATTGATGAGCTCGGTGGGCGAAAGGTCGCGACCGCACTTCTCGCACTGGTCGCCGTAAGCGCCCTGATTGTGGCAGTGTGGACACTCGCCAGTGACATAGCGGTCGGCCAGGAACTGATGGGCTTCCTCGTCGTACAGCTGCGTGGTGGTCTCCTCCGTAAGCTTTCCTTCGTCATAGAGCTTGCGGAAGAAGTCGGCAGCAAATTGATGGTGTGTCTTGCTAGTCGTACGGCTGTAGACATCGAAAGAAATGCCGAATTCATCGAACGAGTCGCGAATCATTGCATGATAGCGGTCGACGACATCCTGCGGCGTGATGCCCTCTTTGCGGGCACGGATGGTGATGGGTACGCCGTGTTCGTCGCTGCCTCCGACAAACATCACCTCGCGCTTCTTCAAGCGCAGGTAGCGGACGTAGATGTCGGCGGGCACGTAGACGCCAGCCAAATGGCCGATATGTACGCCGCCATTGGCGTAGGGTAGGGCGGCTGTGACGGTGGTACGTTTAAAGTTCTTTTGTTCCATATGCTTTTATCTTTTACATTTTGGCTGCAAAGGTACAAATAAGTGAGCGAAAAACCAAAGGATTGTTTGTTTTTTACTCCTTATTTCAATAGCGCAGGCGATTTCGGAGCGTGCTCCGACAGTCCTTAGGCTCCTTCCATAGCTGGCTATGCCTGCTTAATATGAATGTCGCGCTGCGGGAACGGAATCTCCACGCCGTTGGCGCGCAACGTTTCGTAGATGGTGTTCAGGACGTCGCTGATAACATAGACACGCTTTACGGCGTCGGCCCAGATGAAGAGCTTGAAGTCGATGCTCGACTCGCCCATCGCCGTCACCACTGTCTTGGCCCGCTTCTCAGGATCGCTCCACTGGTGGCTCATATCGTTGACAGCCTGTTCGACTATTGCCGATACCTGCTTGAGGTTCGACCCGTAGGCAACGCTGAAGGGGATACCCACCAGCACATAACCGTGGTTACGGGTGAGGTTCTTGTAGTTCTTGGCAAACAGCTGGCTGTTCTGGAACGTGATCACCTCGCCATAAAGCGACTCCACGACAGTCGACGTATAGCTGATGGAGTTCACTTTTCCAAAGGTGCCATCGACGTCGATCCAGTCGCCCACCTTCACTCGTCCTGCCATCAGCGTGGCGCCGTAGTAGATGTTCTCGATGATGTCTTTCGAGGCGAAGCCGATACCTGCCGACAGTCCGCCTGATATGGTCAGGAGCCAGGCGACGGTGATGTCGAGGATCGAGAGCGTAATCAGCAGCCAGATGCCCCATATGAGCACCTGTATGACATTCCTGCCCATCACCTCGCGGCTGGCAGCTGTCGTCGGGTCTTGCGTGTGGAAATGCAGTCGCAGCAGCGACAGGATGGTGCTCGAGGCATAGGCGAAAAGGAACCACATGTTGACCACCATCGACAGCTTGAGAATGCTCACCTTGAGGTTCTTCAAGTCGATGAAATTCTTCCTGAATATCTGCCAGCAGAGGTCGCCCAGGTTGAACACATCGGCAGCCCAGTAGATGGAGAGCATCACGCTGCAGACGCCGATAATTGGTAGTAATACCTTATATAGAAAAAGGTAGAACCACGACTTCGTGATCGGTGCCTCGTCGAGATGATGTCGATGTCCGTACATCTTCACATAGCTGCTCAGGCAGGTGATCGTCAGGATGCACGTAAGCTGCATCACCCACCAGATGAGTATCTGTACCGCCATCAGCGTGTAGCCCAGCCACGAGCAACCAAGCGAGAAGACGAAGATGGCCATAGAGACATAGGTGTAGAAGCGGTCGGAGCGCGGGATATTCTGGTTGTGGCGGTGGATGACCACCCACTGCCATACGGTGCATACGAGCAGAATGACCGGGAACACCAGATTGACAAGCTCGCTGGGAATGAGCACGATGCGGAAGGCGATGACGATGAAGCCTACGACGACGAGTGGCGAATAGATGTGGAAGGCACTCTTGATCTGGTCGCCGTTGACACGCAGCAACAGCGAGATGAGGATAACGCCCAGCAACCAGGCGTATTCGATCAGCAATCCGCTCGCCATGATAAAGAAGTTCTGCTGCAGCGTGGCGTGCATCACGCCCAGCACGGCGGCAAATGTGACTGTCGTCGTCGCCATGATGATGCAGTTGCGCTTCTTCATGAATTCCTCAGTCCGCAGCCTTCGTGGCAGGAACCTGAAGACCAGCAGGTTGAGGATAATGGCAACGACGATGTAGAAGGCTATCAAGGCGAAGAGTCGCAAGATGAACGTGCTGTCCCAGTCGGAGTTCTGATTGCTGGGCCGATACTTGTCGGCTACGGCAACGCCAGCAGCACTCCATCGCTCGCTGAAGTTTCGCAGGATCGACAGGTAGTTCTCGCCGCCGTTCTTGAAAATGCCTGTCTGGATGTCGTTGTAGCGACGGTTGGCATAGTCGTTAAGGTATTTCAGGCGTTGCTCGGTATTTTCGTAGATTGCGATATAGTCCGTCACCTGACCACGTGTCTCCTTGAGCGTGTTACGAATGTTCGTGGCGAGTGTCAGACAGACAGTACGGTCGATACGCGGGCGCTCGTCGAGCATGTTCGTGCGGATGCTTTTCAGGCTGTTCACCAAACTGTCGTATTTAGCTATCTCGACGTCGAGGTGCTCAATATACGACTTGAAAGGCAGTTGCTGGCGCTGGAAGTTGAGATATTGGTCGGTGGCTTCGTGGCAGGCATAGGTCAGGTCGAACACGTAGTTCTGCTGCTGCGAGTAGAGCATCAGGGCATTCTGATTGCTGCGCTTCATCGTCTCGCGCAGCTGCAGGATGACTTCGCGTGTCTGCTGCTTCCGCGACTCCGCCATATTGATCAGCTCCTGATGCGTCTCGGTGAGCTCAGATCGCAACACGCTTAGCGTCTGCTCGAGGTCCTTCTCTTTCAATACAGCATGCGACGCAAGTACCGTAAAGAGATATAACGTAATAAGTATTAATCGTTTGGTCATATAGAATTAAACAAAATATTTTTGAATGTTTACAAGGAGTTTACATCGTGGAGCGAGAATACCAGACAGTCCCAATCGTCCTCGTTGTGTTCCTCCGTCAGCGTGAGTCCCAACTCGTTGGCTTTGCCTATTAGCAGGGGTGCATCGGCAGTATAGAATCCACTGAGCATGAGTCTGGAGCCTGGTTTCATCGCTGCCCGCATGCGTGGGAGGTCGGCAAGCAGGATGTTGCGGTTGATGTTTGCCAGTATGACGTCGAACGTCTTCCCCGTCTGTCCAATCACGATGGAATCGCCTAAAAACGACGAAAACCTCTCATCGACGCCGTTGATCACAGCATTGTGGCGCGCATTGTCAACGCTCCACTCATCGATGTCGTAGCCCACAGCATCTTGGGCACCACGCAGCAGGGCGATGATAGCTAGGACGCCAGTTCCCGTTCCGCAGTCGAGCACGGAGCATCCATGCAGGTCGGTGTCCATCAGTCGTTGAGCCATCAGCCGAGTCGTAGCATGATTGCCCGTTCCGAAGGCCAAATGGGCGTCGATCTCCACCATCAGGCAGTCGGCGGACTTCGGCGTCTGACAGCCGTCGACGGCGGGCAAGTGTCGTCCGTCGTATATTATAAGGTGTTCACCGACACGTATCGGCTCAAAGCCTTCCTGCTCCCATTGCTCGTTCCAGTCGCGGTCGTCGGCCTCGCAAACCTTGTAGCTGACGCTGACGTCGGGGAAGGGTAGGGCGCCGACTGCATCGCGCAGGGCATCCTCGTCGAAAGCGCTGCGCTGGACATAACCTTTCATGCCCTCGGCACAGTCCTCGAACGTCTCGAAACCAGCTTCGGCTGTCATCGCGGCGAGCACGTCGCGAACGTCGCCGATCATCTCTTTAGGGGCTGAAATCGTGAAAAACACCTCAAAATACTTCATCGCTTTGTTAATTTTGACTGCAAAATTATAAAAAATAGGGAAAATCCTATCATGTTTTAGGGTTTTTCCGTATTTTTGCATGAAAATTAGCAGTATTTTTGCATCGTGAATCAATAAATAAACTCTCAAGGATATGAAAAAGTGGATTCTATTATCAGCCATGTTGGGAGCCGTAGCACTCTCAACTCATGCACAGGACGACGACATGTACTTCGTTCCTACGAAGAAGAACGTAGCCAGTGAGCGTGCCACCTATGGCATTCCCACCGACACGTACTACTCCGGCTCGCAGCGCAGCGTCGACGAATACAACCGCCGCTGGGCTAGCAGCTACGAGGTGCTTCCGCCTGACACGGGCGACATCATCAGCTTTGCCGGCGTAGAGGGCATCTATCCCGACTCGCTGGGCGACTTCTCGCTGACGCAGCGTATGACCCGCTTCGACGGCTATGAGCCCTCGGCAGCCTACTGGGCTGGCTATTCGCGCGGATACAGCGACTCATGGGGCTGGCACTCGCCTTGGTACTACTCCTATTATCCCTGGTACGATTGGTATTACGATCCTTGGTACTACGACAGCTGGTACTGGGGTGGCTGGTACGGCTGGTACGGCCCCTGGTACAGAGGCTACTACGGCTGGTACGATCCCTGGTATTACGGCGGCTACTACTACGGTGGCGGTGGGAGTCTGGCACACAGTCCCGGAACAGCCAATCACGGTCGCGTGACGACAGCCGGTCCTTCGGGCTTCGCCAGCGGACGTACGCGCAGCTTCTCGGCAGGCACCTTCGGCAGCAGCCGTAGCCTTGGCTCTTCGACGGCAGGCATAGGCAACTATGGAGGCACGCGCAGCACAGTAGGCACAGGGACACGCAGTGTGACGCGTACTAATGCGACATCGACCTATTCCAACTCTAACGGAAACTTCGGCGGAAGCTATACCAACAGCAGCTCTAGCAGCAGCTTCGGCAACAGTCGTTCGGCAGCAGCAGCCGTTGGTAGTTCCAGTAGCTCTGGTAGCTATAGCGGAGGTGGCGGAAGCTTTGGCGGCAGCCGTAGCTCTGGTGGCGGTGGCGGCGGCGGAAGCCGCTCAGGCGGTGGCGGTTTTGGCAGCGGACGTCGCTAAGCGCCCAGCAGCCAACTGGCTTCAGATGATTCATCCGTCTATCAATTTTTAATGATTACAACACCATTTATAACTGTTATTCGACTATGAAGAAAATCACCGTAATAGCTGCTTTAACGCTGGCTATCTTGCCTGCTGCAGCACAGGAGACTTACGAGAATGCCAAGATTGCCTGGAGCGACCTCAACGGAACGGCACGCTACGTGGGTATGGGTGGTGCTATGGAGGCCTTAGGAGCCGACATCTCGGTCATTGGTACGAATCCCGCGGGCATCGGACTCTTTCGCAAGTCGCAGGCCAACCTCTCGCTCGGATTCGTCAGCCAACAGGATGCCAACGCCTTCGGTGGCGGACATCCGACGACAATGAGCTTCGACCAGCTTGGATTCGTCTATTCCTCGCGCACCAGCCCAACGGGATTCCTGAACTTCGGCTTTAACTACCATAAGAGCCGTAACTTCAACTATATCCTCTCGGCTGCCGACGCCTTTAATGGTGCCTCGCAGAATAAGCTGACCTACGCAAAGGCGAAGAATGGATTGCTCTTCGAGGGCAACGGTGCTCCGATCTTTAGCAAACCCCTCCCGGCTTGTAACCAGCTCGACGATATGTATGCCCGTAACCTGCTCTACGACGGCGAACAAAACACGTGGTACTACGAGGAGGCCAACAACTACACGATGGACCGTCGCCACTGGGGCTACATTGCCGACTACGATTTCAACCTGAGCGGCAACATCAACAACCGCGTCTATCTCGGACTGACCATCGGTATTCACGACGTGCACTACAAGCACTACAGCGAGTACACCGAGTATTTCCCTGAGAACTCGCCCATACAGGTGGCCGACGACCGCGAGATAGAAGGTAGCGGAGCCGACATCAAGGCGGGCATCATCTTCCGTCCCGTAGAGACATCGCCATTCCGCATCGGACTGTCGGTGACCACCCCCACGTGGTACAGCCTCGACACGCATAACTATACCACGATGAGCGATGCAGGCGGATCTGTCTACAACTCCGAGGACTATGAATTTAAGCTCTATACGCCCTGGAAGTTCGGAGTCAGCGCCGGCACGACCTTCGGCAACTACCTCGCCGTTGGAGCCAGCTACGAGTACACCGACTACGGATCGATGGACACGCGCTACAAGACGGGCTCCAGCTACGACTGGTGGAACGACTACTACTATGATCAGAGCGAGAGCGACGACGTGATGAACCGCCACACGGCAGATATGCTCAAGGGTGTCTCGACGCTGAAGGTGGGTGCTGAGTTCAAGGCCGCTCCGGAGGTCGCCGTACGCTTCGGCTACAACTACGTGTCGCCGATGTACCAGAAGGACGGCTATAAGGATGGTACGCTCAACTCCGAGGCTTCCTACTACAGCTCAGCCACCGACTACACCAACTGGGAAGCTATCCATCGCATCACCTGCGGCGTGGGCATCCAGCTCGACAAGGTCAACCTCTCGGCTGCCTATCAGTATTCGGCGCAGAACGGATACTTCGAGCCTTTCATGAGCTACACCGATTTCGAAACTGCACTCGACGACAACATCGCCAATGCCGTGAAGATTAGCAACAAGCGCCATCAGGTACTGCTCACCGCTACGTACACCTTCTAAGTGCGTGCACAGGATTTTTACGGCGCACGTGATCGCCGCAGAATCTTTAGGCACAGAATAATCGCGGAATAACGCTGTCTCTCTCAACCGAAGAGCAGCGTTATTCCGCTTTTTTCGTGCCACATTATTATATGAGTCCACTTGAAAAAGTAACATATCGATGAAATGGAGTGAAATTGTACGCGCAGCCGCTCCCCTCCCTTCAAGGGGAGGGGTTGGGGTGGGGTCTGTAACTTCTTGGCGGCTAATTATATACAGACCCCACCCCGCCCTTCGGGCACCCCTCCCCTTGAAGGGAGGGGAGCGGC
>CAMNHM010000129.1 GCA_946539475.1 uncultured Prevotellaceae bacterium
ACAACTACCTGAAGCGCATCATGAACGACATCCACGAGAACTGCGTGAAGTACGGTACGCAGCCCGACGGATATATCAACTACGTCAAGGGTGCCAACGTCGCCGGCTTCATGAAGGTTGCCAAGGCCATGATGGCTCAGGGACTTGTGTAAGCTCGGCGAAGCCAAGGTGCTTACACATGATGTCCCGCCAGGGACTTATATAAGAGTAGTTTATACCTGATGAACACATCATAGCGTAAGTGCACGCGAGGGACAGGCAGCGAGCCTCTCTCGCGTGCTCTCATTTTCGCATAATATGCTGATTTCTTGGAAAAAAGCTTGCCAGTATGGAAAAAAATGCGTAACTTTGCAACCCCAACTGAATACATCAACAAACGTTCACACACATCAACAATGAAAAGAGACAACACCATCTTCGAGATGATTGAGCGAGAGCACCAGCGCCAGCTGAAAGGTATTGAACTGATTGCCAGCGAGAACTTCGTCAGCGACCAAGTGATGGAGGCCATGGGATCGTGGCTCACCAACAAGTATGCCGAGGGATATCCCGGCAAGCGCTACTACGGCGGCTGCCAGGTGGTAGACGAGGTGGAGCGCCTGGCCATCGAGCGCGTATGCCAGCTCTTCGACGCAGAGTATGCCAACGTACAGCCCCACTCCGGAGCCCAGGCCAACGCTGCCGTGCTGCTGGCCGTGCTGAAGCCCGGCGACACGTTCATGGGTCTGAACCTAGCCCACGGCGGCCATCTCAGTCACGGCTCGCTGGTGAACACCAGCGGTATCCTCTACAAGCCTGTGGGCTATAACCTCAGCAAGGAGACCGGACGCGTCGACTACGACGAGATGGAACGCCTCGCCGTAGAGCACCAGCCGAAGCTCATCATCGGAGGCGGCTCGGCCTACAGCCGCGAGTGGGACTACCGCCGCATGCGCGAGATTGCCGACAAGGTGGGTGCCCTGCTGATGATTGACATGGCACACCCCGCCGGACTCATCGCCGCCGGACTGCTCGACAATCCCGTGAAGTATGCACATATCGTCACCTCGACCACCCACAAGACGCTGCGCGGACCGCGTGGAGGCATCATCCTCATGGGCAAGGACTTCGAGAACCCCTGGGGGCTGAAGACGCCGAAGGGCGAGGTCAAGATGATGTCGGCACTGCTCAACTCGGCAGTCTTCCCCGGACAGCAGGGCGGACCGCTCGAGCATGTCATCGCCGCCAAGGCCGTCGCTTTCGGAGAGGCTCTGCAGCCCGAGTTCAAAGAGTGGGCCAAGCAGGTGCAGAAGAATGCCAAGGTGCTGGCCGACGAGCTGATGAAGCGTGGATTCGGCATTGTCAGCGGAGGCACCGACAACCACTCTATGCTGGTCGACCTGCGCACGAAGTATCCTGATCTGACGGGTAAGGTGGCTGAGAACGCACTCGTCGCTGCCGACATCACGGTCAACAAGAACATGGTGCCCTTCGACACCCGTTCCGCCTTCCAGACCAGCGGCATCCGTCTCGGAACGCCCGCCATCACCACCCGTGGCGCCAAGGAGGACCTGATGGTGCTCATCGCCGAACTCATCGAGGAGGTGCTCAACGATCCCACCAACGAGGAGGTCATCGCCAGCGTGCGCCATCGAGTAAACGAGAAGATGAAGGACTACCCGCTGTTCGCTTACTAGGCCCGTTATGCATCGCTACCAACTACTATTACTAACATTGTTCTTCTCAGCCAGTGTCTGGGCTATGCCAAAGCTCGAGGCAGGGAAGCGCTATCACATCGTCTGCCAGCAGTTCACGCAGGGATGCGTCACCGACGGCGCCACAGCGGGAAGAAACACGCCGCTCTACTATCTCACCAACGCCACGAAGGCCGACGAGACCTACTGGACGTTCGACGCGGAGCAAGGATTCCTCTTCACCATCCGCAATGCCAAGACCGGACAGTACGTCACCTACGACGGAGTGCGGCAGGACTCGCCTGAGCTAAGACGATACGTCAGCATGACCGACGCCCCCGACGGCGAGCGGTCGCTGTGGCTCATCGAGCAGCAGCAGGAAGGCGTCTATGTCATTCGTAACTATTCACAGTACGACCATCTTTGGGACGTGCGCGTCGACTCCTACTGCGTGGGAACCTATAGCAATTCTGGCAACGGCAACCAGAACCAGACGTTCTACTTCCTCGACGAGGAGGGCAACCGCGTCGGTGAGCGGGCGGCTAACGACACGGGCGACGGATTCGACGTCTCGTCGTGGCTCGACGCCACCACCGAATCACCCGACGGGTGGACCTTCGAGGGCGACTCGTGGACCGACCCAGGATTCGGTAGCTACTGGAACGGGGAGGCGTTTGTAGAGTCGCCGTTCCTCGAGCGATGGAACGACACCAACCGCGGACCGTTGCGCAACGGCAGCCTCAGTCAGCAGCTCGCCAACCTCCCACAGGGTGACTACTCGCTGCAGGCAGACATCATCGCCGTCCGGCAGTCGGGTGGCGGTGGCTGGTGGGGCGGACAGTCCGAGGAAGTGGGCTACGGCGTCTACCTCTTCGCCAACGGCAACGAGACGGAGGCCGGCACCAGCAATGAGCGGCCGCAGACCTACACCGTGACCGCCAGCGTCGCTGCCGAGGGAACGATGGAGCTGGGCGTCCGTATCCGGCAGACAAATGCCAACTGGGCGGCCTGCGACAACTTCATGCTGATCTTCCACGGCACGGAGGAGGAGATGATTGAGGGCGAGAAGGCGAAGGTGCGCAAGGAGCTCAGCGACTTCTTCACGCAGGCCGAGATCGACGCCATGCTGATGAAGGCCGGCGACGACTTCTACGCGCTGGAGGAGCTCCGCAAGAGCACCAGCACGATGGCAAGCATCGACCCGCTGGCCAGAGCCCTGAGGGAGCTGACCATCGACGGAAGGTCGCTCGTGTGGGTGGAGTCGCTCGACCTCTATCTCTGCACGCTGCCCCTGGAGCATTTCAACACCAACTATGCGGGTTGCGTCAGCTATACCTCACGCGAAGGCTACGGACCGCTGAGCATCGACGGAGCCAGCGTCGCACCTGGCATGAACCATCGCTTCAACGGCGTCAGCGGCGGGCGCAACTATCGCTTCAGCGTGAAAGCCGACGACGGAACGACCATCACGAAGAACGTCACCTTCACATCGCTGCCCGTGGTGAAAATCTATGGCTCGTTCAACAACGAGTATTCCATGGGAAGCATCATCGTCCACGAGCCCGACCAGGTGGCGCCCGCCATGCTGAGCATGAAGGCAAAATGGCGTGGAGGCATCACCAACAGCAACGGGAAGCACAAGCGCAACTACCACGTGAAGCTCCTCGACGAGAACGGGGAGAAGATCGAGCGGAAATTCTTCGGACTGCGTAACGACAACTCCTGGATCCTGGAGTCGTGCCAGGTCGACATGAGCCGCATCCGCAACCGCGTCCTCACCGACCTCTGGAACGACTATTGCACGCCGCCATACTACATCCGACAGGAGACGAAGGCACTCTCAGGATCGCGAGGACACTTCGTGGAGCTGATCCTCAACGACGAGTATCGGGGCATCTATTGCATGACCGAAAACATGGACCGCAAGCAGATGAAGCTGAAGAAATACGACGAGACCGACGGCACCATCCACGGACAGCTGTGGAAGTCGAAGGACTGGAGCTACGCCGTCTTCATGGGCCACAACAGCGACAACAACTACTATCCGGGAACGTCGCCCGTCAGCTTCAACAACTGGAGCGAGTCGTGGGACCAGTACTACGTGAAGTATCCCGACATCGAGGATCTCGGCCAGACCGACTGGCAAACACTCTACAATGCCGTCGACTTCGTCTGTACGTCGTCCGACACCAACTTCCAACGCTATTTTGCCGAGTACTTCGACCTGCCCGTCATCGTCGACTACTACATCCTTATGGAGACCATCCTCTCGACCGACAACCACGGAAAGAACATGTTCTTCGCGGTCTACGACAAGCAGAAGTCGAAGAAGATCACGCTCGGAGTGTGGGACATGGATGCCACCTGCGGACAGCGGTGGAGCGACGACTACTTCCACCAGCCGCTGCTGCGGCCCGACCAGGACTACGAGCAGTTCATCACCTACAACGAGCACGGCGACTACAACCTCTTCCGACGTCTGAGGAATACCAATGCCGAGGACTTCAACATGAAGGTACGGCTGCGCTATCGCGACCTGCGGAGCAACTTCCTCGCCACTGAGAACATCCTCAACCGCTTCCGCACCTACCTCGACGAGTTCAAGACCAGCGGGGCAGCACAGCGCGAGTACGACAAGTGGAACGGCGACACCGACATCGCACGCCACAACCTCGACTTCGACAACGAGATGGAGTATCTCGAAGACTGGTTCACACGCCGTATGGACTATCTCGACACCCATCGCTTCGACATCGCGTCGCTCCCCAGCGAGGTGACGAGCATCGGAGCTTCTGAGCCCGCCCACCTGCGAGATGCCTATTACGACCTGCAGGGACAGCGAGTGGCATCGGCTGATGAGGGCGACCGTCTGCCAGCAGGTGTCTACATCCAGAATGGAAAGAAAATCGTGAAGAAATGAAGAGAATACTATCAACGGTGGCAGTCGTATTGACTGCCACCGCTCTGTATGCACAGCAGCCCATGCCCTTCAAGCGCATGATAGGCATGAAGGCAGAGTGGTTCGCTCAGCAGGAGGCACGCAGTGCTGCCGACTCGGTGCTGAAGTATCAGTTCCCCAGTGGCGGATGGGCGAAGAACAACGACTGGAACCTGCCTGCCACAGGTGCCTCCCTGCGCGACCGGCAGGAGGTGATGCGACAGATCAAGAGTCCGGAAGGCACGGGCTCCACCATCGACAACGGTGCTACGACCACCGAGATGGCCTTCCTGGCAAAGGTCTATGCGGCTACGGGGAAGAAAGACTATCGAAAGGCCTTCCTCCGCGGACTCGACTATCTGCTCGAGGCGCAGTATGACAATGGTGGATGGCCGCAGTTCTATCCCCTGCGCCCGAACGGCAGCGACGGCCGTCCGCCATACTACAACCACATCACCTTCAACGATAACGCGATGGTCAACGTGATGACGCTGTTGCGCAACGTCTATGAGCAGACACCACCCTACGACCAGCTGAAGATCGACAATGATATTATTGTACGCGCGCGTGAGGCTTTCGACAGAGGTGTCGAGTGCATCCTCCGTTGCCAGATACGTAAGGACGGCAAGAGAACCGTCTGGTGTCAGCAGCACGATGAGTTCACCTTCCTTCCGGCAAAGGCGCGGGCCTACGAGCTGCCCTCGTTCACTGCCAGTCATGAGACGGTGGGACTCCTACAGCTGCTCATGTCGTTGCCCGAGCCCTCCGACACCATCGTCGAGGCGGTCAGCGCTGCTGTAGAGTGGCTCAAGGGTCACGTCATACGCGACATGCGGATGGACAACTTCGTCAATGCCAGCGGACAGCGCGACCGCAGGCTCGTCCATCAGTTCGGCTCCGACATCTGGGCCCGCTACTACGACCTGCAGACAGAGGAACCCTACGTATGCGACCGCGACGGCCGTCCGCAGCCCTCGCTGGAGTACATTGGCCACGAGCGTCGCAACGGCTATGCCTGGTACGGCACAGAGCCCAAGCGCGTCATCGATGCCTATACTGCCTGGATAGCCCGGGTGCGGAATACGCGCACCGCTGTTTCCCGCTGAATGGGTTATGCTTACACTTGTGCATCGCTCGCATCCACCATGTTCTTCGGATGCTCCTCGTCGAAGGCCCCACGTACTAGCTCGTATGTCCACATGATCTCCTCACTCCGCATCTCATCCTGTAAGTTCCACAGGGAGACATACTTTTATTCTTCATACATAAACCTGAGTTACTTTTTTCTACTTTTGAGAATGTATTTTCCCCATTTGACATACTCGACTTCTGGGAGTAGTTTTAAGAATGTATCAACAGTCTCTTCGCGTATGATATTGGCTCCCCATGCAGTTCTGCTAATGGTACGTGCAATGTCATGAGGGGTGGCAGGATTATAGAAATGAGTCATGGCCTGGAGGATTGCTTCCATCTTTCTCCTATCGTCCAAACTTGAGGCAACATCTTTGTAAGTCTTCGAACCCGACAGCTGATATGATGTTTCTGATGGCTTTGCAACATACTCAATGCGATTGAAATTAGCCAACTGGGTAGGGGTAATCATCATACCCACCTTTTCTTCAATCCAGTTTTGAGGTGCAGGCCAGTCTATTCCAATAGCAGCTAATTGGCTTCTTGTATATCCGCCATTAGGGGTTCTTGCAGCTTCAATTATCTCTTTCGTCAATACGACAGTTGCTTCTTCGGTTTCCACATTCTCTGTTTTTTTCTGCTTCTCTATGCCAACTTCTGCTGCTGGTTTCGGACTTTTCCTCAACACCTCATAAAGATACAACATGTCGTCAATCACCATCGTATTTCCCTCGCTGGTTTTTACAACCAATTTTTTCATTCCTTTTCCGTCTGTCCTCACATTGACTATAACCCCAATCTGTTGAGATGGGAATAACCTTACAGTCCAGCCAATCCTCTCATCTTCTTTGTTCAATCTTGCATTTGGCTCTTTTCCGAATGCCACATTGCTGTGCTTCTCTACCCAACGATCATTGTTAGATTCATCACGCTCGTTATGATTTTCCTCTTCGCCTTCTCCCATCCACTTTCTTTTAGCATCATGCCAATCGTTTTTCTTTAAAACGTCAACAATTTCCTTAAATGACATTCCAAAAGTCAGATGAAAGTCTTCCAGCAAATGTGAAACGTCAAGAAGGGTCTTCCTTCCACTATTCCTAACTTTCAACAGTTTCGTAGAACTCTCTATTTGTGGTATATCCGCAAACTTGTCGACCTTCATAAACATAAGTATGTTAGTAGCCCGAGCGGGTAGGTTGATATCTCTTAAAGAAGTTTCTAGCAACTCCGTCAATTCTGCATTTATATCCCCTTCTTCCGATTTATATATAAACACATTTTGAGGAACTAGTTTCTTCAATCCAGCTAAATCTTCTCTAAGAAGATTCATTTGAACTTTTAGCTTCGCGTTCTCTGCTTTCGTCTCTTCTAGACTTTTGCATTGTTCTGTGAGCAGTTCTTTGGCTTGTTTGGTCGCCTTCACGACTATCTGCCGTATCCGTTCTTGGGTAAGATGGAACCGCGATGCAATCTCACTCCGTGAATCGCCTTTCAATGTGTCGTGGAGTATCTGATAGCTACGCTTTTTCATCTGGCCTTCTATGCAGCTTAGGGCTGAAAGGCAGAACCACTTGATGTCATAGCTTTTAGGCAAGATGTCAACGTCTATATATTCACCTTCGTCATCATCTTCCAATTCTTCGTCATCATCTTCAACTGGCTTCGTTATAAAAGCAGATAAAGCCTCTTTGTCACCGTATGCCACCTCGATATAGTCATCCCCCGTCAGCCGCCTCAATACCATCAAGTCCCAATAATCCACAAAGCCGGAAAGTACTGCTGATGTCTCATTCAGGAAATCCAGTAGCCACTCCCCTTTACACTCTTGAATCAACTGAGTCAACAGCCAGGCATTTCCTATGGCATGCTTATCGCCAACAGGAGCACAAAGCACACTATCAGTCTTGGGAAGATGATAACTCTTCAGCGATTTGGAGTCTATGAACTTGAAGTCTCGCCAGATGGAATCTGCCTCCGTCTCGCTGTCCACATAAATTGTCTTAACGGCATCTCCATCATACAGCATACAGATGTCGCCTTCCTTTATCGGATAGCGATAATCTGCCAGCC
>CAMNHM010000130.1 GCA_946539475.1 uncultured Prevotellaceae bacterium
CTGCGCGTCCAATTTCACTCCATTTCATCGGTATGTTACTTTTTCAAGTGGACTCTACTTTTTTCTTTTGCATTTCACTCGTTTTTCGTAACTCTGGCTTCGCCGAAGTTACTTGCACTCGGAAATGAAAAGAAAAAACACTTTTTTCTTTTGCATTTCACTCGTTTTTTCGTATCTTTGCATGCTAATATATTTAATGATGAAAAGGATACTGGCAACGATAAGTCTGCTGGTCGCGTTATTGACCGGCGTGCAGGCGGAGACCGGAGCTGCGTGGTGGGGGTTGTGGAACAGCAGCATGGCCACTTCGCAGCGCGCATTGCTGGAGGCAGGTGCCAACCATCTCCATGTCCGCCTGACGGCACAGAACAGCCCGTTGCTCGTCGGAGGCACCATCAGCGGGTTGCGCTTCATGGTGGACGACAAGACGGCCATACGGAAAGCCACCGCATGGGTAGCCCGCAGCTATTCGCAGGGCCCTACGTCGGTCGTGGCATCGAAGGAGATACCGCTCGCCGAGCTCCGCGATCAGCAGTCGGCGCAGGCACTGGGTGGTCAGCAGTCCGCACAAGCACTGACCGAGGTGCTTTTCGATGAGCCCATCAACGTGCTGCCGGCCGGCAATGCGTATGCCAACATCCTTGTCGGAGTGACGCTTGAAGTGGCCTCGCAACCGCTCGCCTATCTCATGATAGGACCTTCGCCCGGACCGACGGGCAGCTGCTTTGTCAACGGACGCGATGCCTCGTCGACGTACGGCCCGCTGGCCTTGCAGGTGTTGGCCTCCGGGCCGCTCTTGGCCGAACATGCCGCCAGCCTCGACGACGTGGGTGAGCAGGTGGTCAGGGCTGGCCGGACGGTGACTATCGCCTTGCCTGTCCGACAGACTGGCACGTCGCCCCTGACCAGCATCGACTATGTGGCTACGGTTGGCGCTCAACAACAGCCTTTGCACCATTACGATTTGCCTGCACCGCTCGACGAACTGGGGCAGACGGCGGTGGTGCCCTTCGAAGTCATCGTCCCCGACGAAGCAGCCGAGCATACCCTGCAGTTGACCCTTTCCGGCGTCAACGGTCAGCCGAACGCTCAGGAGTCCTCGGTCACTATACCCCTCGTGGCCCTGGCGCGCGACTGCCAGAAACGGACGGTCATGGAGGAGTTCACCGGCACCTGGTGCCATAACTGCGTGCGTGGCATCGTAGGCATACAACGGCTGGAAGAGCAGTATGGCGACCGCTTCATTGCCATTGCCATGCATAGTGAAGACCCCATGCAGGTCGATGCTTACAAATATAGCAACTTCTATCGCGAGCGGATGAAGATCCTGGGGGGACTGCCGTCGTGCTCTATCGACCGTCTGATCGACTGCGACCCCTACTGCGGTTTCAACACCACGGGTGACTTCCTTACCGACCAGCTGGTCGACTATGCCCTACAGGTGAAGGCGGTGGCCGACGTCAGCGTCAGTGCCGCCCTCGACGGGCAGGGCGGGGTAGGCTGTAGCGTGGCCACAGCCTTCGGCTATGCCAGCCCCGATGCCCACTACAGTCTGATGCTCGTGCTCCTGGCCGACAGCCTTACAGGCGAGGGCCAGCAATGGCAGCAGCGTAATGGCTATAACGACTATACCGGGCAGGATCCTGCGCTGACGCCCTATGCCGGTATCGGGCAGTACATCCGCGACATCACCTTCAGCCACGTGGCCATCGACGTGTCAGGCGTCGACGGTGGCATTGAGGGAAGTATCCTGGCACCTCTGGAGAGCCATCGCCAGCAGCAGTTCGACTATACGTTCGACATCTCCCAGAATCCGCTCGTGCAGGATTTGACGAAACTACATGTCGTCGCCATGCTTCTCGACACGCGTACGGGGCAGGTGGTGAATGCTGCAATTTGTCATGTTGCCGAGGGCTCGGCAGGCGTGGATCATGTAGCAGTGCAGGCACCCAGTCAGGCGCCGCGGCGCTTCACGCTCAGCGGACAGCCGGCAGCGGGTAGTCGGCGGCCGGGTATCGTGGTGGAAAGGACTGCCGACGGGCGATACAGAAAAGTTGTGACACATTCTCCTTAAAAATACTAAAAATTCTTGGTGGTGTCAGTTTTTTTGTCTAACTTAGCACCCAAGAATCGTATAATCTAACCATTTATGGAGAAACGCTCTAACAACTATTGCGTCATTCTGGCCGGAGGCAACGGGCGAAGACTGTGGCCATCGAGCAGAAGGAGCTGCCCGAAGCAGTTCATGGACTTTTTTGGTACCGGGCGCACGCAGCTGCAGTCGACCTTCGACCGCATGTCGCGCATCATACCTGTCGAGAATATCTATGTGAATACACGCCTGGAGTACGATGCCATGACCCGGGAACAGCTGCCCGAGCTTCCCCCGGAGAATATCCTCACGGAGCCTGTCAACCGTAATACGGCTCCCTCGGTGGCATGGGCCGGAGTGAGGATCCATCGTCTGACGGACGATGCACGGATCATCGTCGTGCCCACCGACCAGGTCATCATCGGCGAGGAGAACTTCTACGATTGCGTGGAACGTGGCCTCGACTTCGTGGCCGACAACAGGATTGTCCTGACGATGGGCGTCAGTCCGTCGCGTCCAGAGCCGGGCTATGGATATATCCAGCTGGGAGAGCCGACGCTGACGCCCGGCATCCACAAGGTGCAGTCGTTCACGGAGAAACCGGAGAGGGAGTTCGCCGGGCTGTTCATGCAGAGTGGTGAGTTCCTTTGGAATACGGGCATGTTCCTGGCTAATGTCGACTATCTCAGGGAGTTCTTCCTCCATGTGGTGAAAGACGCTCCCGTGCGTTTGGCACCCATCAGGGACATGGAGACCCTCGACGAGGAGATCGACTATGTGCAGGCGCACTTCCCTGCCTATCCGAACCTCTCTATGGACAAGGCATCGCTGGAGCTTTCAGACAATACGTTCGTCATGCGATGCAATTTCGGGTGGGCCGATCTGGGCACGTGGCACAGCATTTACGAGTTCATGCAGAAGCAGGAGGGCGACAATGTCGTCATCGACTCCGACGTCATCCTCGAGAACTGCCAGGGCAATGTCATCAAGTTGCCAAAGGGCCATATCGGCGTCATCAATGGCCTCGACAACTGCATCGTCGCCGAGCAGGGCGACGTCCTCCTAATATGCAAGAAGAGCGACTCATCGTCGCTCATCCGCAAATACGTTAACGAGGTTGGCATCCGCTATGGCGAAGAGTTTGTCTAGGGTTCCTAGGCTTTCCTAGGCTTTCCTAGGCTTTCCTAGGGCTCCTAGGGCCCTTAGGAAAGCCTAGAACTGCTCCAGTATCTTGGCAGCAATCTGCTGCATCTCCTCTGGCTGCAGCTGTAGCTTCTCGCGGCGGAAGTCAACGTCGGCCTCAGTGTTCATGGGAATCAGGTGGATATGGGCGTGGGGCACCTCCAGCCCCAGCACTACCTGAGCCACCTTACGGCAGGGGAAGGCCTTCTTGATGGCGATGGCCACACGCTTGGCAAACAGCTGGAACTCGGCCAGCTCGTCGTCGTTCATGTCAAAGATATAGTCCACCTCGCGGCGAGGAATCACCAGGGTGTGACCCTTTGCCACGGGATTGATGTCTAGGAAAGCGTAGAAGTGCTCGCTCTCCGCACACTTGTAGCTGGGAATCTCGCCAGCTGCGATCTTGCTGAAAATGTCCATGCTCTATCGGTTTCTTAGAGATAAATAGTTGCCTCTCAGTTATTCCAGTAAACAGTTTCCTCGCTCATCCCGTCGTCTTGCTAGCCGACGGTGATCTTGTCGATGCGCAGCTTGATGGTGCCACGGGGGATCTTCACTTCTACCTCGTCGCCCACCTTGTGGTTCAGCAAGCCTTGGGCGATGGGGGTCTTGATAGATATTTTGCCCTGACGGAGGTCGGCCTCGCTCTCGCTGACGATGGTATAGGTCATGTGGGCCTTGTTGGCCAGGTTGGTCATCTCTACCTTCGAGAGAATCTGTACAGAGTCGGCGCTCAGGCGCGAGGTGTCGACAATCTTTGCCTCGGAGATAGCCAGCTTCAGCTGGTTAATTTTCGACTCGAGATGTGCCTGGGCCTTCTTGGCGGCTTCATACTCGCTGTTCTCGCTAAGGTCGCCTTTGTCGCGCGCTTCCGCGATGGCGGCCGATGCCTTCGGGCGTTCTACGCCTTCCAGACGCTTTAACTCGGCTATGAGGTTGTCATAGCCCTCTTGTGACATATATGCCATTTCGTTTTTCTATTTTGTTGTTTTATAGTTCGTAAAAAGCAAAGAATCCCGGCCATTCTTTCAGGGTCGGAATCCTTATCGGTCTCATGTCTTTATCCTAATCTGCGTGCAAAGTTAGGCAATTTCCTCGACTTGCCAAACTTTTTGACGTTAAAAAAAGTTTAGGTCAGTTCTTTGAGCAGCTCACGCATGCCCTCTGAGGCACCTTTCATGATCTGCTTTACGTTGCTGCCGGCGTTCACCGGCTTGGGGTCGATCAGGTAGATGGGCACGCCAGGCCGCACATAGTGTACGAGGCCTGCTGCGGGGTAGACATTCAGGCTGGTGCCGATGATGATGAAGATGTCGGCCTGCTGGGCCTCCTCTGCGGCAATCGAGATGTTGGGCACCGCCTCGCCGAAGAACACGATGTATGGCCTGAGCAGAGAGCCGTCGCCGGCCTTCGTGCCAGGGGCAATCTCGCAGTCGTCGGCCGTCAGCTGGCGGATGTAGCGCGGGTCGTCGACATCGCGGCTCGAACAGACCTTCATCAGTTCGCCGTGCAGGTGGATGACGTGTGAGGAGCCCGCCTGCTCGTGCAGGTTGTCGACGTTCTGCGTCACTACCGTCACATCGTAGCGCTCTTCCAGCTGAGCCACGAGCTTGTGACCTTCGTTGGGCTTCGCCTTCCAGCATTTCTTGCGCAGCATATTATAGAAATTGGTGACTAGTGTGGGGTCGGCCTCCCAACCTTCGTGGGTGGCAACCTGGGCCACTGGATATTCCTCCCAGAGACCGTCGGCATCGCGGAAGGTCTTCAGCCCGCTTTCCACCGACATGCCTGCTCCTGTAAGTACAACAATTTTCTTCATGGTTATATTTCTTTTTATGGTTTGTCGCTGCAAATATACACAAAATTATATTAAAAACGACACAAAAATAGCGATTTTTTGTGAAATAAGATGTTGAAGTCAGAATTATTTGCTAATTTTGCACGAATTTTCTATCGTACACAATAATATTAAGAGAGAAAGCATGGATAAACTAAGTTACGCCCTCGGGCTTGGCATAGGCCAGCAGTTGGCCCAGATGGGTGCTGCTGCTGATTTGAATGTAGATGATTTCGCACAGTCCATTCGCGACGTGCTGCAGGGCAACGAGCTGAAGGTGTCGCACCGCGAGGCCCAGCAGATTTGCGCCGAATATTTCCAGAAACAGGAGCAGCGCATGAACGCTGAGCGTGCAGAGAAGGGCAAGGCAGCCAAGGATGCCGGTGAGAAGTATCTTGCCGCCAACGCCCTGAAAGAGGGCGTCGTCACTACTGCCAGCGGCCTGCAGTATCAGGTGCTGCGCGAGGGCAATGGCAAGCGTCCCACGGCGAAGGACTCCGTGAAGTGCCACTATGAAGGATTCCTTATCGACGGCACCGTCTTCGACTCCAGCGTGCAGCGCGGCGAGCCCGCCGTCTTCGGGCTGCAGCAGGTCATTGCCGGATGGACCGAGGGCTTGCAGCTGATGCAGGAAGGTGGCAAGTATCGCTTCTTCATCCCCTATAAGCTGGCTTACGGTGAGGGTGGTGCCGGACAGATGATTCCTCCCTATGCCGCCCTGATCTTCGACGTGGAGCTCATCCAGGTGTTGTAGTTTAAGACAGACGTTACACATTATTAATATATAACAAGCATGAAAAAGATTACGATTATGGCCGCTATGGCCATCGCCGCAGCTGTCGTGACATCCTGCGGCCAGAGCCCCGCAAAGGCTAACCTGAAGACCGACATTGACTCTGCCAGCTACGCTTCCGGCGTACAGCAGGCTGAGCGCTTCAACCAGGCTAACGTCCTGGAGCAGATGGAGGTCGATTCCGCTTATCTGAACGACTTCGTCAAGGGTCTGAACGACGCCGTGAGCGCCAGCGACAGCAAGAAGAAGCTGGCCTACTTCATGGGTGCTAACGTGGGCGTGCAGATTGTAAAGGGCATCCTGCCCCAGATGAACGCCTCTTACTTTGCTGACGACAGCACCAAGACCATGTCGACGGCTGACTTCGTGGCTGCTTTCATCGAGACCATCAAGGGCGGCAAGCTGGCCATTCCCTCTGAGCAGGCCGACAGCGTGCTGGCAGCTTTCAGCAGCAACCTGACCAAGAAGCAGTATGCTGAGAACAAGAAGGCCGGTGAGGAGTTCATTGCCGAGACTGCCAAGAAGGACAGCATCCAGAAGACCGAGAGCGGACTGCTCTACAAGGTGCTCACCGAGGGTAAGGGCGCTCTGCTTGAGGATGGCCAGAAGGTGAAGATCACCTACGAGGGACGCCTCATCGACGGTACCGTCTTCGACTCTACCGAGAAGCATGGCGGCGAGCCTATCACCTTCGCTCCCACAGAGGTCATCCCTGGCTTCGGCGAGGCTCTGAAGATGATGCCCGTGGGATCTGAGTGGGAGATCTACATCCCGCAGGATCTGGCTTACGGCGAGCGTGGCTCGATGGGCATCAAGCCTTATTCAGCCCTGATCTTCAAGATTAAGATGCTCGACATCGTCAAGGAGTAGTCAGCAATGAAAAAATCACTCATCCTAGCACTCGCCCTCCTTGTGGCGGGTGCTTCTTTTGACACTGCCGAGGCAGCCAAGAAGAAGAAAAAGAAGGAGGTGAAGACACCGGCCGTGGAGGTCTTGGAGCCTGTCGTCCTGACAACGGGCAGCGACTCTGTGAGCTATGCTGCGGGCATCATTATGACCAACGGACTCGTCGACTATCTCCAGCGGCAGCTGCAGGTCGACACCGCTTACATGGCCGACTTCGTGAAAGGATTCAACGAGGCCGTCAAGGGCACGGAGACCCCGCAGGAGCATGCCCAGCGCGCCGGACGCCAGATTGCCGACCAGGTGCGCAACAGCATGCTGACCCGCATGAAGGCCGACTTCACCGATACCCCCGATACGATCATCGACATGACCCTCTTCCGCGGATTCGCCGATGCCCTCATGGGCGACACGACGGTCATGAAGGCCGATGGTGCCGAAGCCTTCTTCAAGAAGAAGCAGAGCTACAACCAGGGCGTGCGCGCCGATCGCCTTTCCAAGGCCGGCCGTGACTTCCTCAAGGAGAACGGCAAGAAGGAGGGCGTCATCACAACGCCAAGCGGACTACAGTATAAAGTGCTGGTGAAGGGCGAGGGTGAGGTACCCCAGACCACCGACAAGGTAAAGGTGAACTACGAAGGACGCCTCATCGACGGAACGGTCTTTGACGCCTCATCGAAGCATGGCAGCGATCCTGCCACCTTCCAGCCCAATCAGGTCATCCGAGGATGGACCGAGGCACTGACGATGATGCCCGTCGGATCGAAGTGGCAGCTATACATTCCACAGGAGCTGGGATACGGCGAGCGACAAGCGGGGAACATCCCGCCCTACTCCACCCTGATCTTCGATGTGG
>CAMNHM010000131.1 GCA_946539475.1 uncultured Prevotellaceae bacterium
ATCTCGAGGTCCTTCATGAAGGCTTGCACGCGGTCGGGTATGGTGCCGAAATAGTGGTCGTCCATCTGCTGGTTCTTGGCGCTCTCGTGGCCCATCAGCGTACGCCCGGTGAGCATGAGGTCGGGGCGTGCAGAGTAGAGGCCCTCGTCGACGAGGAAGTACTCCTGCTCCCATCCCAGGTTGACGCGCACCTTCTGCACGTCGTCGTAGAAGAATGAGCAGACCTCGGTGGCAGCCTTGTCGACGGCATGTAGGGCTCGCAGCAGCGGTGCCTTGTAGTCGAGTGCCTCGCCTGTATAGGCGATGAAGATGGTGGGTATGCATAGGGTGTCGTCGATGATGAATACGGGCGACGTGGGGTCCCATGCCGAGTATCCGCGTGCCTCGAAGGTGTTGCGGATGCCGCCGTTAGGGAACGACGAGGCGTCGGGCTCCTGCTGTACGAGCAGCTTGCCGCTGAAGTTCTCCATCATCCCTCCCTTGCCGTCGTGCTCCACGAAGGCGTCGTGCTTCTCGGCCGTCCCCTCGGTCAGGGGCTGGAACCAGTGGGTATAGTGCGTGACGCCCATCTCCTGCGCCCATTGTTTCATTCCGGCTGCTACGGCGTCGGCAATGGAGCGGTCGAGTCGTGCGCCGTTGTCGATGACGTCGATGAGCTTGTCGTAGATATCCTTGGGCAGGTAGCGGAACATCTTTTCGCGGTTGAACACGTACTTCCCAAAATACTCTGAGGGTCGCTTCGAGGGTGGCTCGATGTCGAGCGGACGCTTCTTGAACGCTTCCTCGACAACTTGGAATCTGAGGTTGTTTGCCATTGTGCGTTTTTGTTGTTGTATGTATTGTGTCTGTGGATACTAATCGATAAAGCGCCGGGTGATGTCGGAGTAGCTGTCGATGCGACGGTCGCGGAGGAAAGGCCACCAGCGCCGCACCTGTTCCGAGCGCTTCATGTCGATGCTGACGACGGCAGCGTCCTCGCTGTCGGTGGGCGACTGGTAGAGGAGCTCGCCCTGCGGTCCGCTGACGAACGATGTGCCCCAGAACTCGATGCCGCCCGTCTGCCGGCTGGGGTCAGCCTCGTGACCCACGCGGTTGACGGCAACGACGGGCAGCCCGTTGGCTACGGCATGGCCTCGCATCACCAGCTGCCAGGCCCCTCGCTGTCGCTGCTGCTCCTCGGGCGTGTCGCTGCTCTCGTAGCCGATGGCGGTGGGATAGATGAGCAGTTCGGCGCCCTGCATCGCCATCAGGCGTGCTGCCTCCGGATACCACTGGTCCCAGCAGACCATCACTCCGAGGCGTCCGACGCTCGTCTGGATGGGGTGGAAGCCCAGATCGCCGGGTGTGAAGTAGAATTTCTCGTAGTAGGCAGGGTCGTCGGGGATGTGCATCTTGCGATAGCAGCCGGCTATCTGTCCGTCGCGCTCGAAGACGACGGCGGTGTTGTGGTAGAGGCCTGGAGCGCGTCGCTCGAAGAGTGATGCGACGATCACCACGTTCAGCTCCTGTGCCAGCCGGGCGTAGTGCTCGGTGCTGGGGCCGGGTATGGGCTCAGCGAGGTCGAAGTTGTCCACATCCTCTACCTGGCAGAAGTAGAGCGAGTTGTGCAGCTCCTGCAGGACGATGAGCTCGGCGCCCTGCTCAGCCAGCTGTCGGATGCCTGTCGAGAGGCGTGCGATGTTGTCGCTGATGTCGGCAGTATTATGCTGCTGTAGGAATCCTATTTTCAGAGTGGTCATAGCTGTTTTCTCTTTTCTGGTTGTTGCGGTGTTTTCTTTCTGGCTTTACATGCCTTCTGCCTGGGGAGCCACGACGCTGGGTGGAAACTGCATCGTGCAGCAGTGTAGCGAGCCGTGCTGCCGGATAAGGCTGCAGCAGTCGATGCCCACGATGTCGCGCGAGGGGAATGCGTCGCCGATGATGGCGAGCGCCTGCTGGTCGAGCTCCGGCTGGCGGTAGGTGGGACAGAGCACGGCGCCGTTGACCACCAGGAAGTTGGCGTAGGTGGCGGGCAGGCGTTGCCCGTCCTCGTCGTAGATGGGGTGGGGCATCGGCAGGGGGAGCAGTCGATAGGGGCGCCCGTCGATGGTGCGGAAGGATTGCAGCTGCTCCTCCATCATCAGCAGGTCGGCGTAGTGCTCGTCGTGTTCGTCGTCGCATGCTATATATAATAAGGTGTCGTCGGGAGCTATGCGTACGAGGGTGTCGATGTGTCCGTCGGTGTCGTCGCCGGCTAGGTGCCCGTGGTCGATCCAGAGGATGCGCTCCGCGCAGAGGTACTCTTTCAGCCGGCCTTCGATTTCGTCCTTCGTCAGCGGCTGGTTGCGATGAGGCGCCAGCAGGCAGCACGATGTGGTGAAGATGGTGCCTCGCCCGTCGCTCTCGATCGATCCCCCCTCGAGCACGAAGTCTAGATGGTCGACGTATTCTCCGCGTAGCGTTCCTGCGTCGAAGAGGCGTCGGTTGATGGCGTTATCCTTCTCGGCAGCAAACTTTTCGCCCCATCCGTTGAAGCAGAAGTCGAGCAGGCACACTCGTCCCTCGCCATTGACGAGACTGATAAATCCGTGATCGCGAGCCCATGTGTCGTTGGAGGGCGGACCTACGATGAGCAGTGGCTCGCGCCTACGTATCTCAGAGGCCATTTCGCGGTAGGTAGCCGTCACTTCGTCGAGCATGGGGGCCCAGTCGGTATCGCTGTGAGGCCATGTGAGCTGTACGCCGCTCTGTGGTTCCCATTCGGCAGGCATTCGGTAGTCGTTGGGTGTAATCATGGTGCAAAGGTACAAATTTTTTCTAAGAATTGTTGCCTATTTGGCGCTTTTTTCGTAATTTTGCGCCCAGATATGCTAGAATTGAACGATGTACTCTTGGAGGGTGAGCACGGCACCCTCTCGATGATGGCTCGCGAAGGTCAGGTCACCTGTCTCACTCCTTCCTCGGCACATTCGGCGTCGCCCTCTGCAGCGATGCGGTGGATTTATGCGCTGCTGGGCTTCGAGGAGGTCGTGTGCGGATATATCAGCATCGATGCTGAGCCGCTGACGGCAGCGTCGGCAGCGGTGATGCGCCGGATGATGGCTTTTGTGCCTCAGCGTCTCGACGACATCGGACAGGTCGACGTCTATCACGCTCCCGACGTGCAGCAAGTGTTCGCGCTGAAAGCCAATCGTGGGCTGCCCATCTCGAATGGCCTGCTGTCGGAGGAGATGAAGCGTACGGGAGTCAGTGGACAGCGGGCTCGCCTGCTGGCCGTCGGCGTGCTGCTCGATCGTCCGATCCTGCTGGTCGACAGTCCTGAGGCAGCGTCGATGGGCTATCTGCGGCAGCAAGCTCAGAAGGGGAGGACGGTGGTCGTCGTCAGCAGCAACCCTGCTGTCGTCCAGGCTTCCGACAATGTAGTGGAGCTCCCGGCATAGGGGGCTGCAGCTTTAGTTGTACTATAAATACTTAAGAAACTATCAATGAACGAGATGGAATGGTCAGTATGGGGAATTATGCTGGTGATTGTGGCGCTGGCATGCTCCTTGTTTATATTGTGGATTGTCGACCAGCGTCTGCTGCGCAATCTGTTCTCGATGCGTCTTCACCTGCCCTCGATGCCGCTGTGGATGTGGCTCGTAGTGTGTGTGTCGATGCTTGTGGGCAGCTGTGCGATGGCTGGCAGTCTGGCGTTGTGCCTGAAGGGTAGCGCGTTCTGGCCTGCCTGGGGGCTCATGGCGTTGCTGCTGACGCTGTCGACACCTAGGGCGATGGTGGCCTACGTGCGCAGCTTGCGGCATACGGAGGAGCATCGGCGCTATCTGCTGTCGTGCGGAGCATCCCACATGGAGTCCATCGTGCCGAGTGCGCGCCGTGCGCTGCGAGCAGCTGTGCTGCCCCTGTTGTGTCAGCGTCGCTCGCCGATGTTGGTGGCAATGCCGTTGATGTGGCTGACGCTCCTGGCTTGTGGGGCGTCGCTCCTGACAGCGCTCTTGTCGGTGCTCCTGACGTGGGCAGCCGCAGTGGCAGCCGCACTCCTTACCTGTGTGCTGACCCTCTGGCTGGCCGACCGCAAGCTGTTCGACAAGCGCGAGAAACTAAAGGGCTGACATTTGTATCAAGACATACTAATCCTCCCCGTGACATATTCTCCTCCTGAGTTATGCAATTTTTCGCTCATCTTACACTATCGCCTTTAACTTCCTGATCCACAACGCGCTAAGTGCAGTGTAAGTGGTTTGGTCATCTTACACTGCCCCTTGGGATACCAAAACAACTTGTTTTGGTATTCAAAGTAGGCTACTTTGGTATACAAGATAGGCCTCTTTGCTGACCAAAACAAGTTGTTTTGGTGTCGCGAGAGGCCTACTAGGTACTCCCTTGCATGCATCCTGCCCGCAGAAAGTGGGCTTCTCTACCTGCTCATCAGGTAGTGTTTGAAGGCCTCGAAGTCGTTGGGCATTGCCACACTCTGCTTCTCGCCTTTCATGAAGGCAGCGAGGCGCTCGGGAATCTCGACGTCGATGCCAAGGATGTCGTCGACCTTCTCCTTGAACTTTGCAGGATGGGCCGTCTCGCAGAAGATGCCCGTCTCGCCCGGCTGCAGCTGCTCCTGCAGGGCCCGGTAGCCGCAGGCGCCGTGAGGATCGAGCACGTAGCCCGTCTCCTGATAGCATTGGCGCATGGTGTCCTTGATTTGTTCGTCGCTGTAGGTGGCTCCGCTGATGAGGCTCGTGATGCGCTGGTGGGTCTCCTCAGCCGACAGCCGCCTGCCTTCGGAGTAGAGGTCGATGATGCGTGCGAAGTTCGAGGGGGCGCCTACGTCCATTGCGTTGGCAAGTGTCTGTACGGAAGGCTTCGGCTCGTAGCTTCCTGTCTGCAGGTAGTTGTAGAACACGTCGTTGGCATTGTTTGCAGCGATGAACCGCTTCACGGGCAGCCCCATCTGATGTCCGAAGAGCGCGGCGCAGATGTTTCCGAAGTTGCCGCTGGGCACGCAGACGACAATCTCGTCGGCCGTGTCCTTCAGGCGTGCAACAGCATTGAAGTAGTAGAAAGCCTGCGGCAGGAAGCGTGCCACGTTGATACTGTTGGCCGACGTCAGGCGCATGTGACGGTTGAGCTCCTCGTCCATGAAGGCTGTCTTCACCAGTCGCTGACAGTCGTCGAAGACGCCGTCGACCTCTACTGCGGTGATGTTCTGCCCGAGGGTGGTGAACTGGCACTCCTGGATGGGCGACACCTTCCCCTTCGGATAGAGCACGTAGACATGGATGCCTTCTACCCCGAGGAAGCCGTTGGCAACGGCCGACCCCGTGTCGCCGCTTGTCGCAACGAGCACGTTAACCGTCTGACTGCCAGAGGCCGATCCCTGTCGGATGAAGTATTGCAGCAGGCGCGCCATGAACCGGGCGCCTACATCCTTGAAGGCAAGGGTGGGGCCGTGAAAGAGCTCAAGGCTGTAGATGTCGTCCTTGACCTTCACCACAGGACAGTCGAACGACAGCGTGTCCCAGACCAAGTCCTGCAGGGCGTCGAGGTCGACATCGTCGCCAAAGAAGTTGCTCGCTACGTTGTAGGCGATGTCCTGGAAGCTCATCTTCCCCATATCGTCGAAGAACGCCTTTGGCAACTTGTATATCTCTTCGGGCATGTAGAGCCCTCGGTCCTCAGCCAGTCCGTTGACGACGGCTTTGCGAAGGTCGGCCACGGGAGCCTGATGGTTGGTGCTGTAATACTTCATGATGATTTGTGTTATGTTGTGCAAATATGATGCAAAGGTAGCGAATTATTTTCAAACAGCCATCGTTTTTGCAGCATTTTTCCTTTGTGCGAGGAAAATAGGCACTCTCTCCTTGCTATTTGTTTCATTTATTTTGTTTCATGTTACACATTCAATAATTGGAAACATCAGCTTTTGGTCGGGTAATTTTTATTTCCTATCTTTGCGTAGTCATTTTCACTTAAACAGAGGTTATGAAAGCAAAAGCAATCTTCCTGGCTGTAGCGATGGGGGCGCCTTCGCTTGTGTTGGCGCAAAACCCCGTCATCCGCAATCTATTCTCAGCCGACCCTACCGCGCGCGTGTTTAATAACAAGGTGTATGTGTACCCGTCACACGACATCATGCCTCCTGAAGGCCAGCGTCAGGATTGGTTCTGCATGGAGGACTATCACGTCTTCTCGTCGGAGAACCTGACCGATTGGACCGATCATGGCATGATCGTCACTCAGAACAAGGTGCCTTGGGTGCGCCCGAACTCCTATTCGATGTGGGCGCCCGACTGCGTCTACCGCAACGGGAAGTACTACTTCTATTTCCCCTCGGCTCCTGCTGCCGGCGGCGGCTTTGCTGTCGGCGTGGCTATCGCCGACCGTCCTGAGGGGCCTTTTACCCCAGTGGCCGAGCCCATCAAGGGCGTGAACGGCATCGACCCGTGCGTGCTTCAGGCCTCCGACGGCAATGCCTACATCTTCTGGGGCAACGGGCGCTGTGCCAAGCTCAAGGACAATATGATCGAGCTGGCCGACGACAATCCTAAGGAGACCGTCAAGTGGGGCAACCGCGAGATGCAGATGGTGGGCGTCAACTGCCTTCAGGGGCTGCCCAACCGTCAGGCCGAAGGTCCTTTTGCTTTCGAGTACAACGGCAACTACTACCTCACCTATCCCTACGTGCGTGAGAATACTGAGGTCCTTGGCTATGCGATGAGCAAGAATCCCATGGGCCCCTACGAGTACAAGGGCCTGATCATGGCCGAGCATCCCAACGGCTGCTGGACCAATCACCACAGCATCGTGAACTATCAGGGTCAGTGGTACATCTTCTATCATACCAACTATTTCTCGCCCAAGGACGACAAGCGCCGTTCGGTGTGCATCGAGAAACTCTTCTTCAATGCCGACGGCACCATCCAGGAGGTGAAGGAGACGATGCGTGGCGTCGGTATCAACAAAGCGACTGAAAAGATTGAGATCGACCGCTATAGCAGTGCCAGCGAGGGCGTTACGAGCGAGTATGTCGACACGACAAACTATCGTCGGGGCGGATGCGTCACCCTGCCCGCGAAAGGCAGCTGGTCGAAGTATGCCGACGTCGACTTCTCGGTTGTCGGCGACGGCTATATGATCATCTCTGCCAAGGCTGCTGACGATACTGAGTTCTGCATCCGTGAGGGTAGTGCCAAGGGTAAGGTCATTGCCCGTATAAAAATGGCTGTACGTCCGCCCGAACCCCCTGCAGGAGGAGCCGGAGGCGGGATGCCGATGATGGGGCGCTTCAGCCGCGACCTGCGTAACCAGTGGCTCACGCAGACCGCCACGTTGGAGTATGTCCCCAAGGGCAAGGTCGACCTCGTCATCACCAACGAGGGAGCAGGTACCGTCAGCGTCGACTGGGTACAGTTCAAGAATCGTCCCAAGTACTTCTCGCCTGTCACCACGCCCGCTGCACAGCCCGACGAGGAAGGTTTCGTACGTCGCTGGATGCTCCTGGAGCCCATCGACAAGCCCAATAGCGGCAATACCGTCTTCACCGACAGCTA